>CAMBWI010000030.1 GCA_945871445.1 Singulisphaera sp. GP187
TGAAGCGAAGAGAGAAGCGCAGAACTGCTGGAATTGATATCCGATGTCCAATTCAACGGTCCAAGCGGAGAGCGGTGATAGTTCAACTCCGCCACTGCGTAGATGCCGCGCATAAATGCATCCCCAACACCAGGCTCGATTGTCGCTGCAACTGGCTGTCCGCCACCTGGTGTGTAGTTCACCGAAACATAAGCGACATCGAGTGTCTTGCGACAAGAGAAAACTTTGTTGCTCAAGAGAAAAAGATTATTTGTCTCGTTTGATTCAGCGACTTTGTTCAGTGGATCAAGCACGACCTCGAAATCAACATCGGTGCTGACTGGCGCAACGACCGTGAAATTGATCGTGTCATTGACATTGAAAACATTCGGCGTGATTGGAGCAGTGATCGGTCCGTTGCGCGAGAAGAAAGGCGAGCCTGCCACTTGCAGACCGCCGACATAGACGCGCAGAACAGCATCAACATTTATCTGGGATGTCGTTTGCCCAGTCACCGCAACTTTGACTCTCACCATCGTTGGACGATCCCCGACTAATGTTGTCGTTCCAAATTGCACGCCTTGCGTCAATTCCACGCTTGTTACTGCAAGATCGCCAGCCATTGCAGTTGCTGCGAGTGCGAATGCGACAACTGCTGATGCGATCTTCTCAAATCGATGGGAACGCTTGAGTGAGCTGGATATGCATCTAAACATTCACATTATCCTTGTATTGGGGCACGCAGATTATCCCCAGTTCGCCAGCAGAATTGCTAAATCCAGACCATCAACGAGATTCGACAGATTGATATCCGCGGACCCCGGCCCGCCCCATTGAGCGAGCAATACTGCAAGGTCGTTTGCATCGACAATTCCATCACTATTAAAGTCTCCTGGAATAGGAGGAGTGGAACCAACCGTAATCACGAGTGTGAAACTCAATGTCGCATCGCCTTCGCCAGGAATATCTTCATCGCTTGTCAACAATGTTCCGTTGACATTTGTAACGCCCACTGGAAGCCCAGCTGGGTTCACACGAAGATGCAGAATTTTAGGCTTTGCCATAATCGACTGTGGCAAAGACCCCACAACCGAGACTGAAGAACCTGTTGGAAGCTGGACATAATCCGCGTCGAGCATTGCCTGCAGAGTTCCCCATCCAACATTATTGAGGGGGATATCAACATTCACGAGACCGCTTCCAACAGGAATCGCAACAGGAACTGAAATGGAAGTCACAAGAGATGTCGGTTGCCAAGATGGCTTTGCTCGAGAGACGATCGAACATTCGGCAGGCATTACAATTGCAGAATTTTGCGCGCCTTCGGATGAACTCGTTGCCTGCGCTTCAACCTCATAGAGGCCAACAGTTCCAGTATTCAATTGCAGATTCGCCGTCGCGAAAGCTGGCGAGAGTGGCGCAATGCCACTGACGCTGCCCGTCAGACCATTCGTTCCCGTCACGACAAAATCGAGTTCATCCGAACCCAGCGGAGTGACAACCGACGCAACATTCTTTACTTGAACTTGCGCCTGCACAGATGCACCTTGGATCACTCGAGGTGGGATTGCAAGAAGCGTCGCAGACATCACAGCGGGAACTTGATAATCCACAAGGACTGGAAGGTGATCAGATGCATTGAAGAGTGCGAGCGCGAGCGCATTGGAACGAGCTGATTCGCCTGGAAAATACGAATTCCCGTTCGTATTGATCGCGAGGTTGTAATGCAGCCCGTCGTTGGCGAGGGATCGATATGTTCCAGAGATCATGCTGATTCCTTCGCCATCCATCACTCCAGCGGTCGCAAGTTGGAAATCAAATCGATCATCCACACCACCGCCTACGAGCGTGCCAGAGATGTCGCGTGGACTTTGAGTATGTTTGATTGCATTGGAACTTCCACCCCACGAACCTGTTCCAAGTGGATCGAAGGCTTGTGCATTTCCACCTGCCAAGAAAGCGAGATATGCCGGCTCTGTGTTGTTATAAACATTGAAGTCGCCTACGAAAATTGCGCGCACTCCAGCACCTAGAGCATCAGCATTCGCGCGCACAGCCAATGCACCAGCTTCGCGGTCGGCTTCAAATCCAAGCGAAGCCTTCAAGTGCATGCTGTACGCATAAAATTGAGCGGCAGTTGAGGTGTATCCGTTCAAACGAAAAAGCCAACGGTCAGAGTTGCGTCCAGCACCAGTGAAGATATCAGCGTGGGATGCCGTCGTCTCAGAAATAGTTTGAACGCGATAAAATGCGCATTGGGCTCCTGCAGCACTGTCTTCATTTCCCGAAGTCGTATACGTCGCGCGGATATATGTCGATCCAGGTGGTGCTGCTGCGTTGATCAATGACTCTAGTTCGGCGGTATTACTCAAACTGATCTCTTGAAAAAAGAAAATATCAACTGGCTTCGCCCAGCCTGCTGTGTTATCCGCGTGAGCAGCGGCAAGAACCTGCTGAAGCGCAGGACCATCTCCCGCCATACGCGCACAATTGTAATTCACGATCCGCAACTGCCCAAAAGCGGGAGTTGCGGTAGATACAGCCGTAAAAAATAATGCGAACATCGTGGATGTCCGTGGCCAGTCTCTCATAGACAGAACATAGCCCAAAAATTACGATCATGACGTATTTTGTTTCAATTTCCTCTATATTTACCCCTCCAAACTGGAGAAACCTATGAAAATGACACTCGCGACCATTCTCGCAATCGCTACTGCCGCCTTCTCTGCACTTCCTGCTCAGGCGCAGTAACTGACCCCGCCGATTGCAACTTCAGCATCAGCTCAGCCTGATGCCACAGTTCAGCCCCCAGTTACGGCGCCTGTAACTGGAGGTTGAGCCGAGCATTCGGTTTGATCACTGTTTTCCAAGCGCCCAGCGTAATTCTGGCATTCGCAGAATTTTTGCGCCGACAAAGAATGCTCCTCCGCCAAGGACGACCATTCCCATCAGCACGCTGGCCATCACCAGCCAGCTTGCTTCACTTGGTGCAAACATCATTGCAGCTGCAAGCAAACCGCCCATCACTGCGGAAACAAGAAGCGTGCGCAACCAACTTGCGCGCACATCACTGGTGATCATCGATCCGATGCGGCGCGCAAGCAATCTTTCCAGGATGATCATTTGCAGGATTGCGCAGAATGCCGTTGAAAGCGCCAAACCTGCTGTATTGAGCGGAGTCCAAATCAAAGTGATGTTGAGAATGAAATTGAGTACCACAATCATCATTGCGACTACGACTGGTTTCATCGGCTCGCCGCGAGCATAAAACGCCCTGGTCAAAACTTGGTTGGCGCTATACGCCCAAATCGCTGGCGAATATGCCAGCAAGATTGTCGCGACTCGCTCGGTGTCTTCCCTGGAAAAAGATTCGCCTTGAAAGACCGTTGCGGTCAGTGGCACGCGCAGCAACATCAAACCAATGCTCGCTGGCAATCCGATAAACATCACCAAGCGAAGTGCGCGCGCCATTGAGTTTCGGAAAGCATCTGGATTGCTTGCTTCGCGCGAAAGTTGCGGGAAAATAGCGGTTGCGACTGATATCCCAAAAACTCCAAGAGGAAATTCATAGAGTCGCTGTGCAAATGAGATCGACGCCATCGATCCTTCTTGAAGTGGGTATGCGACACCAAAAATCGTCGGACCGATCAGCGTTGGATAACTTGCGATCAGCCCATCGACAAATGTATTGACCTGTAATACGCCAAGTCCAAGCGCCATTGGAATTGCTTGATGAATGACTTGCTTGAACTTTTGTCGCGATTCAGGGCAGATCACACCGCGCTGAATGTCAAGTCCACGCAGTGACCACGCACTCCATGCCCATTGCAAAATTCCAGCAACCAACACACTCACTGCAACAATTGTGATGTGTGTGTTTTGGTCGAGTGGATCGAAGCCAAATTTCCGTATCACAGATGGTGCAAGTCCAACACTCGTCAAAACAATCATCAAATTGAGAATGATCGGCGCCGCCGCAGTCGGACCAAATCGATGATGGACTTGTAGCACCGCTCCCATCAAGGCAACGAGACAAATCAGAGGCATATATGGAAGAAGTATTCCAACCATACGCGCAGAGAGGATCGCGGATTCCTGCCCACCGACTGGCCAGAAGATCCACAATATGACTTCGCCAAGCAAACAAACTGCAGCAAGGAAGACCGCAACTCGCGAGAGAACCATTCGCGCAAGCGCCCTTCCAACGGCGGGATCTCGATCCTGAACTTTGGCATAGATCGGCAGGAAGCTGGAAGTGAGCGCTCCCTCGCCAAAAAGGCGCCGAAAGAGATTTGGCACCATAAAAGCGAAAGAAAATGCGTCGGTGATCACTCCAACGCCAAAGACGCGACTCATCGCTGCATCGCGAGCGAGTCCTGTGACTCGGCTGAGGAAAGTCAGCGCGGAGACGGTTCGTGCATGAAACTCAAAGCTTCTGGCCATAGGAGAAGGTAGATTTACCCATCGGCTCAATGCGACCATTTGCACCAATCATCGCCACTCCCTTTCTGATTGTGGCATTTTCTTTTTTGCAAGTCGGCTGCAGCAGCCCGCCTGAGATGGTTTTGGAAAGCGACATCCCAAATATTGAGGGATTAGAACCGATCATTACGCGCGATATTCAGCGCAGCGGCGTCAAAGTTGACACTGTCGAAGTCTTGTACCGCGGAGAAATCGTTGCGACGCAGAAGAATGTTGAAGCAACACGAGTCCGCTTTGATGATGCGGGCTGGAGTTTCATTTCTCAGCAAGCCAGAGGAAACACAACTGTGTTGAACTTTGCAAAGGATTCCCGAACAGCGAGAGTTGAAATTGCGCTCAATCAAGTTGAGCCCATGATGAGCGCCGCGGTTCTGCAAGTTCGTCCAGAAAGTGAGAGCACTTTACGAATGACGCCTTCAATAGGTATTCCTCTCACACTGCCGACAAAGTCCTCAGTTTCGCCTGAAGGATTCGCCCCACCTCCAAACAAATAGAGCGCAGTGTTTTATTGGAGGAATGTGCGGACTGCGGCTGCTGCACATCGGCCAGAGCGCATCGCGCCATTGATGGAACCATCTGTCACGTGATCTCCTGCTAGAAAGAGCCCATCACCTTGATCCATCTTGCAGCGATTTGCCAAATCATTCGGATGCTGACGAGGGAGCGCGCGAGGGATACGTTCGATGCAAACGATTTTCCATTCACAAGTCGCAGCTGCTGAAAACCACTTCGACAATTGCACGCGCGCGGAACGCTCAAGTTCTTCGTCGCTACGCTCGAGTGCGACTGGGTCGATCACATTCGCGCTGATCAGCGCAATGCCTTTGGGCGCATATTCAACATTGACAGATGTCACAGAGCACAAATGATTCACTGGTCCATCGCCATCTCCATCGAGAAGCAAGATCGGTTCGCGAAGTGATGAAGGCAATTTCGACAATTCCACTCGCCAAGTGATCGCTGCTGTCGAACACCATACACGCAGAGGAAGCGTTGGAAGTAGCAAACGAGCGTTGTCGGCATCGAGCGCCGTAATAATTGCACTTGCGTTGTAGACCTCGCCAATATTCGTAGTGATACGCCAGCGATTTACAGTCTCACCATTTTCGACACGAATGATTTCGCGCACAGTAGACGCAGTGCGTATCCGCTCGTTTGGAATTTGCTCGGTAAGTTGCTTGACGATTGACCCCATACCTTCGCGTGGAAGTGCCGCTGCGCCACGCGCAAACATTGCCAGGCGAAATTCGAATGGGGCAGCATCAGCACCAAGCGAACCATCGAGAAAAACTCCACCGAAAAATGGACGGAAAAAACTATCAATCAGCTGGTTTGAAATTTTCATTCGCTTCAGAAAGTCACGCGCTGACAATCCAAGCGCTACATCTGGATCGATGATCGAACGACCAAATGCCGCGCGCAACGCCATTGGCAGAATGCGAAATATGTCTCTCACGCTGATTGCTCCACTCAACGCAGAAGTCACGCCACGAATTGGATGTCGCAAAGGATTCGCAACTCGAACAAATCTCCCACTTCGCCTGACGAGTGCTCCTGACTGAAATGATCGCAGGTCAAGTCGTGCAAGGTCAATGATGCCTTCCAACTCTGGATATGCCGTCAGCAAAACTGCGAAGCCATGATCAATTCTGCAACCATCAATCGTTCGAGTCCCGACACGACCGCCAAGTCGCTGAGATGATTCAAGCAATGTCCAGTCGATACCCAGTCGCTGACAGTGAATTGCAGAGCAAAGTCCTGCAATTCCACCACCAATAATGATGACTTTCTTCGGCTCCATCAATCGATACTACGCCTTGATTGAGACAAATTCGGCTTCGCATTCGGGGCAAATTCCAACCTCTCTTGAAGGAATCACCCCTTGCAAATTGTGGCCACAACCCTGACAGAACGACCCTTCTTTTTCGCGCGCAATCAACTGATCGAGAAGAAAGGACCGACGCACAAGTACGAGAGCTGCGATTGCGATTGAGTATGTAATCAAGTCTTGCAAGTCTTGCATACTTGGCGATTGAACAGACCACAGGAACACCCCTAGGCTCAAGAATAATCTTGGGACTAGGAATGCGAATGCAACAGCGATGCCTGCATAAACAAATGTCCTTCGAGATGGACGGATTCGAAATGAGCCATAGTGCGAAGACGGTCGCACCCACTGCGTATGCCTCCACATTTCTCCGCATTGAATGCAGGATCCTCCGACTGCGATTTTATCGTCGACAATATGTTGCCCGCAGCGAAAGCACATTCTTTCCCGAGTAACACGCAAGACCGCAGCGCGAAGTGCGGATCGCCATGTCAAAGCGATTCCAACGACTGCAAAGAAAAAACCACTTATAAATGCAGTCTGCAGAGGATGTTCATCGAAGAGGACAAATTTTCCAAAGACGACTGTCAGTGGAACACCCACCAACACTGCAAGCGCCGCAGATGTCGCTATTGCAATCCATGTGAATGGCCGGCAAAACATTTCACGCTCCGCAGCATCAGTAAGCGCAGCGCGCATCCGCGAAAGCTTTGACTCCCTCCTCGCTGGCTGCTTCCAAATCAAAAGCACGGCCAATGAGATACCAATCACATCCGCATAGTAGTCGTCAAGAGATGTGTGCCGCTGAATCCACGGGAGCGACTGCGTGCTCTCGTCAATTGCGGCATACACAACCATTGTCAGCGCGAGAACCCAAACACTTCCAATCCACCTCGTGCGCCACAGCAGAAATGTCAGCACTCCAAATGCGGCAGCGTGCAGAATTTTATCGCTCGGCGCTTCAGGTCCAAAGACCAATTTCGGCCAATGTGTTGCAACCGATGTAGCCAAAAATCCAAACGCTGCGATCACTCGCCAAACACGAAGACCTGTAGCGCCTAGCTGAGAGCTTGAAGGAGAAGCAAATTCCGTCACGATGCGGCAATTCCCACAGATTCGGAGAGATTGACACGAGATTCCACTGGTTTCCAGCGTTGTCGCAACGCTTCCGCAAGAGCGTGATAATCCGCTGCGCCAGCGCAAGTCGGCGAGTAATCAAAGATTGTCTGGCCAAAACTTGGAGCCTCTGCCAATTTGATATTGCGCCGAACCGCTGGCCGCAATACGACCGCGTCTTCCCAGGGCAATCCGCTGCCACGAAACTTCGCAAAGTAATTATCCATTTCTGCAACAACTGCCTTGCCATGACTGGACTGTGACTCGTGCATGCAAAGCAAGACTCCTGCGACCTTCAAACGAGGATTGAGCGCGCGTTGCACGAGGAGCACGGTCTCCAATAATTTCTCAAGACCTCGAAGCGCCAGATATTGCGCTTGCGTTGGCACGACAACTTCGTCTGCGATTGTCAGCGCATTGACAGTCAAGACTCCAAGACTTGGAGGACAATCAAGCAAAAGGACATCGAATGTCTGCATCACTGGTGCTAATCGCTCTGCGAGAATGTGTTGCATGTTTGGCTGAAGCGCTAATTCGCCTTCAACAAGCGCAAGTTCCGTGTCGCTTGGGATGAACCAAAGATTTTCACGAGCCAAACGAATCAATTCGGTCGCCGCAATATCTGGATTCATAAACAAATCACGTACCGTTGGCTGATCGGGTGCAGGTTCGTGACCAAAATGCAGCGATAAATTTGACTGAGGATCAAGATCAACGACAAGTGTGCGCAATCCTGCAATTGCGAATGCAGCACCAAGATTCGCCGTCGAAGTTGTTTTTCCAACTCCACCTTTTTGATTCAGAAGTGCAATCACGCGCGGCTGCGAAACTTCAATTGATACTTTCTTTGATGAACCAACTGCAACTTCAGTGATTGGATCGATGGAACTCTCCGAAGCACCAGATTTTTTCGATTGATGAGCACCTTTCATGGTGTGAGTGTAACGCTCGAGAGTGCCCAACTTGATAGATCAAGGGGAATTCCCTTGGCAACTTGATGGATTTCAAGTGGGGCCAGCCCTGCAAATTGCCGCCGGGCAAAGACCGCGGGCGCATTCGAACCAGTTCCTTCGATGATTCTTTCGATTGAAATCTCCATACGACCCGCGCGTCCATCGGAGGAAGTCACCCATTTGTTTGCAAGAGGCAGACGCACTCTCCATCGATCTTTGGAACGATGAACTGCCAGCGTTTCACGAATCCCCGAATCGTCTGATTCGACATTCCCGTCAGATCGAATTGAAATTGTGTGCGACGATTCAACGCCAATAACCACGATGACCTCATCTTTGGATGGAGTTGATCCCGCTGGGCAACGGCATTCAACCAACAACTCCCAACCGAAAGGACGGCGCCGAATTCCTGCACTCGTCGACCATTCAAATGGGGGCGATTGCAAAACGCCTGAACGAACTTCCTCCAGACTTGCTGCGGGAAGAAAGGTTCCAAATCCAAGTCCAGGTGGTCGCACTGCAGCGCGACCAGAACCAACTTGAATGACCACCTGATTATTTCCATGCTCAAGAAGCAGAATGGGCTGAGCTCTCGCTTGCGCTTCAATCGCACTGCGACCTTGACTTGCGGCAGCAAGATTTGCAGGTGGCAACAAAGACGAAAGGCCATGTTCTCGAAGAGCGAGTGAGAGTGATTCATCAATCACCACTGTTTCTGCGATGAGTGCCGCTGCTCTAGGAACAGAGAAAGTCTGAAAAGTCTCTGGAGCAATTTCTCCAGTCAAACTTGCCTCCTTTTCATTCGGCCATCGAAATGAAAGAACATGAACTTCTGGAGATGGATTTGCAATGCCAACAAGAAGTGATTCGCCTTCATTCTGTTCAATCCAACACAGAAGCGGCGAATGACTTTCCAGCCAAAGCTTTACACTTTCAACGATCACGATTCCATCGGAATTTGGAGTGAGCAATTTCTCAAGCAGCGAATCCAGTTCATTCACATCAGTTTTCCAAGCAGCCATCGAAACTTGCTTTTCATTGATCAATCCATGAGCTCGACCAACAAGATGACCAAGCAGGTTGTTGGAAATCACAGAATCGTTCAACTCAAGGCGCGCAATTGCGGCTGACCAAAATCCTGCAATTGCACGGGCATAGAGTGCATCGACTTCTCCACCAATAGATGGTGGCGGAGGAATCGCCATTCGATACGACTGTAAAACCGCTCGAAAATATTCACTTGGCGCATCAGGGTCTGGCAAATCAGACTCGCTCAGCGTTACATCGGATCGATTTGCAACGAGGGGCACCGACAATCCATCCATCCAAACTGGGTCGATCTTTTGATCGCCTAAAAAGATTTCATCAGCACCATCCACAGGCAGAGGAGCCAAAAGAATGATGTCGTCATCCCCCTTCGCCTGCGTCGTTGCGGTGACTTGCTTTGAGGAAGCCCAATCTCCCCGCATAAATTTGCGCGACTCTATTTGCGCTGTTCGACCAGTGATTGTGCGCCCATCAGCAAGTCGAAGCGCAATCGACGCGGGCCATGGAACTTGTGCATTTCGGCGAGTGATGGGAAGAAGCAGAACAGAGCCACGGACAGCGATTGGCATCTGAAGAGTCGTTGCAATGTCCTGTGTCTCTGGCAAGCCTGCGAAAGCCTTCAAGAGCTGTGAGTCTGATATTGGCGGACTCTGTGCAGCAACTTCTGCAAGCGGCGCGAGCGCTATGTGCGAAAGAAACAAAACTACGATGGCCTTGATGAGCGACATGCTCACTTCTGTTGCGCAGAACTAGCTGCAAGCTGAAAAAGTTTGGATAATCGCTCTTGTCGATAGAGAAAATCCACCAACATTCTTGGCTGAACATTCTCACCCGTACCAACGAGAAAGGAACAATCAACACCTGCTGGCAGCGTCCCAGCCCACGCAGCGGCATCAGGAGCTTTCGATTGAAATTCCGCTGGTTTGGGATCGATAATCGAATCTGTAGAAGTAGTTGACCGAGCGGAACCATTTCCAAATCCAACTTCGTTTCCTGGTACGAGTGAAGAACTTTGCTCTCTCGGCGCGCGAACAGCGAGATCTCTCTCCGCCTGCACTGCGAGTGAAGATGTATCAACCTCGTCTTGTCGCTTGGCAGAACTCGGATCTTTGGCAGAAGCCAATTGACTACTGACGCGAATGTCTTGTTGAGAACTGATTGTACCAGCAGCGACTTTGCTCTTGCGAACGATTCTCGACCAGTCGGGTTTGCCAATGTAATACACGGCGCCAGCAGGAACCATTGCGTACTCTTTTCCTTTTTTATCCTGCTTGTATTCGCCTTGGTCGAAAACTAAAAACAGACCACCGTTGGCGCGATAAAACAATCCTGCCTGTCCAGGAACGCTGTACACACGGTCGAATCCCTGAGGCATTGCAAGTTCATACGGCATTTGTCGGCCAGGCATTGTCAGCACGCCGCGATCGGCAACTTTGGGATCAACTGGATGATTCATCGAAGTATCTACATCTCTTGTCGAGTGATCTTGTTGACCTGGCACTTGAGTCTGCGCTGATGCACTCAAAGCACAAGAGCAGAGAGTGGCGCAAGTCGTGATTATCAAACGGCGATCGATCATTGAAGGAAGCAGAATACGCTGAATTGAAGAAGAACCAAAGTCAGATCATCGAGAACTTTCGTGGGTTGTCATCGGCATTTACAGCCGATCTTCAGGAACAAAAACGCTTGTCGTCGCGGCTGGCAGATGTTGATCGCCTCGACTGGTTCTGACAACAATCCCACGCGAAGGATCCACTCGCAAAACTTCGCCATCGACAATGCCGTTTGGAGTGCGAAATGACGCGCGATTGCCCACAAGACAATCGCGCGCCGCAAATTCTTCGGCGATTGCCTCTTCGTTTGCTGCGATCCAAAAATCCAAACGCTCCAGCAAGGCTCGCGCGAGATCCAGTCGATCGATTGCGAATCCTTGAAGAAAAAGACTCGTCGCGCGTGACGAAAGTTCAGCAGGAAATGCACGCTGAGTGCAATTGATGCCAATACCGATCGTCGCAGAACGATCGTTGCGCTCAACCAAGATTCCACCAACCTTCTTCTGCGCAATTAATAGATCATTCGGCCACTTCAAACGAACAATCGGCGCACCGCCCGTCTCACGACGACAAAGGTCTTCGATCGCTTGCGCTGAAGCGATTGCCGCTGCAAGCGAAATCCACTGCGGAGAATGCGCAGCGATATTTGCGCTCAGAGCAAGTCCATCTTCTGCTGTATCAATCCACGACCTTCCAAGTCTGCCGCGGCCAGCAGTTTGCCTTCCCGCAACGACGACAGATCCCACTTCTAAATTGCGCGCGTGATCTTGCGTCGAAGCAGTCTCACGCAGAACCGTCACCGAACGCCAACTTGCGCAGTGTGCGATGGACGCCTCGAGCGCATCGGGCCATTGATCGATTGGACGACCAGTCGCCGATGCGTGATCGCTCATTTTTCGATCTGCTCCCGAATTTTCGAAACCAAGATCGACGCATCGACTGGCGCAAGCTTTCCAGCATTCCAATTGACACCCAAGCCACACCCCACACCAGATCCTTCGCCATACTTTGGAATGATGTGAAAATGAACGTGCGGTACTGCTTGGTGCGCCGTGGCGCCATTGTTCTGCAGAATGTTGTATGCCTTCGCTCCTGTTGCGGCCAAGACTGCGCGAGCGATGCGTGGTAACGCACGACCGATGGCTCCAGCGCTTTCATCGCTCAATTCATGCAGGAATTCCCGCTCTTCGATCGGCACAACAAGGATGTGCCCCAAAGAAAGCGGCGAGATATCCAGGAACGCAATGACATGTGAATCGCGATAGACCTCGTGACATGGAATCTCTCGAAGAATGATCCGCGTAAAAAGAGAAGGCATATATTTCTTTATGGAAAGATGCCGCGCAATTCGTAGACGCGACCAAGTTGCTCGAGCGCCGCTGCGTATGCCGCTGTGCGCCAGTCGCACTCGAATCGCATTCGCGACAATTTCATGCGGCGTGTTGCCAACACCATCGCTTGCTCGATTTCCTTATCGAACTGCACAATCGTCGATGGAATGGATGTTCGATTCTGAGTCCATTCAAGAAACGAACCGACCACCGCACCCGCATTGCAAAGAACCGACGGCAATACATCGATGCCCCGCTGAAAGAGAATGTCATCGCTGTCCGCAGTCCACGGAGCGTGTGCGATCTCGGCAATGATGGATGCGCCAACCCATTCGGCGCGTTGGCGAGACATAATCTGTTCGCCCGCTGAAAGCAAGAGCAAATCGGCGGGTGCGCGAAAGAAAATTTCCTCATTCACTGCTTTCGTTCCCGAAACGCCACTCAAGTTTCCGCTCAAACGCATTCTCTCTGCGGCATCTTCGGGTTCGATACCTGCATCAGAAAGAATCCCACCCTGATTATCAAGAACGCCCACCATGACCGCACCTTCCGCAGTCAAGGCGCGAGCGACCTGACTTCCCATTTTTCCAAATCCACAAACCGAAAATCGCAAGCCCTGAATTTTCTGGTTGAAGTCAGGAAGAATATCGCGCAGCATGTGGATGAAACCCGTGCTTGTTGCGATGTCACGCCCGTTTGCACCACCAATTTCGACTGGTTTTCCAGTCACAATTGCTCTCATTCCTTGGCGACTTCGATCGGGTGTTATCTGTGCTGCTGTATCTGCAAACCACGACATCACCTGACTGTCTGCACCAACATCCGGACCGGGGATGTCGTAATCCGGACCAATGTGATGCGCAATCGATGATGCATATCGACGCACGACGCGCATCAATTCATCACGGGAGAGAACGCGCGGATCGCACACGACTCCTCCAGCAGCGCCACCGAAAGGCAATCGCAACAACGCGCACTTGAGCATCATCAACATCGCCAAACCACCAAGATCGCTCTGTGTCATCAACGGCGCAAATCGCATTCCACCCTTGAATGGTCCGAGCGCATCATTGTGTTGGATGCGATAGCCGGTGTACATCCTGTGTTCGCCATCATCCATCAATACTGGAAAATGAACGATGATCTCGTTCTTCGGCCGCGCGAGAATCATCTGAATGTCATTTGGCATTCCAATCACTTCGGCTGCACTCAACATCCGCTGAACCATCTGCGGATAAAGACCTGCTCCTGAAGGCGAAATATCGAGCTTCTCCATAATCAAACTTTGATGTCGAACTGGATCTTCAGGGCCTGCTCGTTTCATTTTGAATTCTCCTTTTTTGTATCTGTGGGACCGACAAACGTCACGACTCCCCACCACTGTGGAAGATGCATATCAATGGACCATTGTGGCGTCCATGTCCAATTATATTCTGGTTTTCCTGCGACCTTCATATACGAACCATCACGCTTCTCCAGTGTCCACTGCACGCGCGAAAAATTGATTCGCCAAGAATCTCCAATGTGCGGCGGTCTTGAAGCGCGTTGAAAAGTCTCTCCGCCTCCAGCTGGCGCAACGGGCGCGAATGTCGTCCAGGGAATCGCCATTTCAACTTGCCAGCCTTTGTCCGTATCGCGCGAATCATTCACAGTCCCATCGAGATGAATCGCCACACGCATTCCCTCTGCAGTCCAATTGTGATCCGCCTTTCCACCTGCTCGATATGGCACTGGCAGATAGAGATCGAAAATAGTTCCGATGGCGTTCACTTCGATTTCGTAATACTCCCGAGTATCGCCATCTGGATCTACAAAGACCTCGAAATCATTATCCTGAAAAACAATTTCATCGTGCGTTTTTAATGTCGCCCACAAGTCGCTCTCCGCTAAATCTGCGGCGATATACAAATACTTCGCATCCCAAAGCATTTTCACTCTCGTCCGCTGCGAAGGTGTTGATCGCGTTGCTCCTTCAATATCGGCAAAATCATCGCTCCACTCAGCCGCGTTCCACGCAGGATCATCAATCATCCCATTGACTTGAATAGCGACATCGCAAAATGGCGCAGAGTATTTTCGCGGAGAAATGGTCGGAGCGAAAGCGGGAACGGGTTCGGGGCGACGATATGTATCGACGCTCGCTCGATCACTCCTTTCAATCGCAACGGTCTGCTGACAACCTGCAATCATCACCGATGCCGTCGATGTTGCGCATAGAAGCGCAGCAATACAAAGGCGACATTTGCGCTTCATTTCAATGCCGCCTGAGCCGCAGCGAGCCGTGCGACAGGCACGCGGAATGGTGAGCAGGAAACATAATCAAGTCCGCACGATTGGAAGAAGCGGATCGATGATGGATCACCACCATGTTCACCGCACACACCGAGCTTTAAATTCGACTTGACGGAGCGACCTTTCTGGCACGCCATCGAAACGAGTGCGCCAACACCACCAACATCAATTGACTGGAATGGATCGCTGTCAACGATTGATTTTTCCAAATACGCAGGCATAAAAGATGCGATGTCGTCTCGACTGAATCCAAATGTCATCTGGGTCAAATCATTTGTTCCAAACGAGAAGAACTCTGCGACTTCTGCGATTTCGTTTGCAGTGATAGCAGCGCGAGGAATTTCGATCATCGTGCCGATAAGAATCTCGAATTTCTTCATGCCACGCTCCTTGAAAACAAGATCGCGCGTTTGTTCAGTCAGCGTGCGCAGAAGTGCAAGTTCCTTGCGTGTCCCGATCAACGGAATCATGATCTCTGGACGAGCGTCGATGCGATTCTGTCGACATTCGATCGCCGCTTCGACAATCGCGCGCACTTGCATCACAAGAATCTCGGGATATGTCACAGCCAAACGACAGCCTCGATGTCCAAGCATCGGATTCGCTTCGTGCAATTGCGAGACGCGTCGCTGAACATCAACAAGAGAAACTCCTGCTTCATCTGCAAGGATTTGTTGTGCTGCTTCATCGTGTGGAACAAATTCGTGTAGCGGTGGATCCAACAAGCGCACCGTCACAGGCAAGCCATCCATCGCCGTAAAAATGCCAATAAAATCGCTGCGTTGATATGGAAGCAATCGCGCCAGCGCTGCTTCGCGCTGCGAAACTTCGGTGGAGAGAATCATTTGGCGAACCGCCTTGATGCGATCCGATTCGAAGAACATATGTTCGGTGCGACAAAGGCCGATGCCAATCGCGCCATATTCGCGCGCGCGCTTCGCATCTGCTGGAGTATCCGCATTCGCGCGAACTCCCATCGTTGCATACTTTCTCGACCACTTCATCACTTGAGCGAAATCCCCAGAGATCGCTTCGGGAATTGTGCGAGAGACAACGCCTGGCATCACTTCGCCTGTCGAGCCATCGATAGAAAGAATGTCGCCTCGACCAAATGTTCTGCCCTTCACGGTCAGAGTTCCAGCTTCGGTGTCAATCGAAAGTTCGCCAGCGCCAACCACGCAGCACTTACCCCAACCCACTGCAACGACTGCTGCGTGACTTGTCTTGCCACCTGTCGAAGTCAAAATTCCGACAGCTTTATGCATACCTGCAACATCTTCTGGAGAAGTCTCCTTGCGAATCAACAGAACGTCCTCGCCCGCCGCGGCGCGTGCAACAACTTCTACGGCAGTGAATGCAAGTTTTCCAGATGCTGCACCAGGGCTTGCTGCGATTCCCTTGGTCAAGACTTCAACGCCGCGCTTGTCTTCGACTCGGTAATACGGCAGGAGCAACTGCACGAGATCTCCTGCGGGAATTCTCTTCAGCGCAGTTTTTTCGTTGATCAATCCTTCGCGCACCATCTCTACAGCACAGCGCACTGCTGCGACGCCGTTTCGTTTTCCATTTCGAGTCTGCAACATAAAGAGACGACCGCGCTCGATGGTGAATTCGATGTCCTGCATATCGCGATAATGTCGTTCCAACTTCTTGCGAACCTGCAACAATTGCTTCCAAACTTTTCCGTTCCACTTTTCCATCTGGCTAATCGGCAATGGTGTGCGAATGCCCGCAACAACATCTTCACCCTGCGCATTGATCAGGAATTCGCCATAAAACACATTCTCGCCAGTCGAAGGATCGCGAGTAAACGCGACGCCTGTGCCGGAATCTTCGCCCATATTTCCGTATGCCATCGCCTGCACATTGACTGCAGTTCCAGCGAGTCCTTTGATGCCATTGATTTGACGGTATGCAATTGCGCGCGCACCATTCCAACTTTCAAAGACTGCGCCGACTGCAGCTTCGAGTTGCTTCATTGGATCTTGCGGGAACGGCTTGCCAACATGCTCTCTATAGACCGCCTGATATGCAGCGCAAAGTTCTTTCAATCCTTCGACTGGAACTGCGGTGTCTTCTGTCGTGCCATACTTCGCCTTGATCTGATGAAAGACATGTTCGAAGCGGTGATGATCAACTCCCATCACAACATCACCAAACATATTGATCAATCTGCGATATGCGTCATATGCAAAGCGCGGATTGCCAGTGGCCGCAGCTAATCCAGCGACAACTTCATCGGTCAAACCGAGATTCAAGATCGTGTCCATCATGCCTGGCATAGAAACCGCGGCGCCCGATCGCACCGAAACCAAGAGCGGATTGCGTGCGCTCCCAAACTTTTTGCCAAGTTCTTTTTCGAGCATGCGAATGTTCTTGCTGACCTCCTCCATCATTCCCATAGGAAGTCGATTGCGTCCTTCGCTGTACATCGCGCACGTTTCAGTTGTGATCGTGAATCCTGGAGGAACAGGCAAACCAATCGAAGTCATATCGGCAAGATTCGCCCCCTTTCCACCAAGAAGCAATTTCTGGTCTGCCTTTCCTTCGGTCAAGGTCTGACCAAAGAAATAAACCATCTTGGCGCGCTTGCCTTTTGTCCGCGACTTCGCAGAAGCCTTCGAATTGATCGATGCCTTCGCCACCTTGGACTTCGAATTATTGCGTGCGGATGATGGTCGTTTGGCGGTTGCGCTTGACATCTGTGGTCTCCAGTTGAAAGAATCCCATCGTACTCGAATGAAGGGTTTTTGATAGCGGATTCAACGACTAGGATGTTCCAATGTCGCAATGTGGATTCGTTCGAGAACTCGATTGGACTTTCAGCCCGCAACAAGCGATGGCATCATGGCAAGACGATATTCCGCTCATTGCTCTAGTTTCTGGTGGCAACTCTCCAGCCTTCGATCAGTGGACCATCCTTGCCCCGCGCCTTGAAGTCAAATCGTTGACTGCTCGAACAAGTTGCGCTGCCGAACTTCTTGATCTGATCCAAACATTTGCACCACTGCGCGCCGCGCAGTTTGTCGATTCCGGACGACTTCGCCTTCCATTTGTTGGCGGATGGATCGGCTTTGTTGGTTATGGCTGCGCCCCACTCTTCGAACCTCTTGCACAAGTGATCGGTGGCGCGCACGATCGACACGCTTGCGACACAGCGTGGCCAGATGCAATGCTCTGCAGAGTTCCACGCGCCCTTGTCTATTCCCATGCACTTGCTCGATGGTTTGATGTCGGCGATTCAAGTGCGCCAAATGTGTGTGAGATGGTGAACCTCGAATCGATACATGACTTGCGCATCCACTCTTCGCAACGAACGCGCAACTCGTGGGCTGCGCTCGAAGGCGGACTGATCACCCCGCACGCAAATGCTGGCAACTTCGAGAATATGGTTACTCGGGCAGTCGAATATGTTCGAGCAGGAGATATTTTTCAAGCGAACATCACGCAACCCTTTCGTGCTGGCATCTCTGGCAGCGTTCGCTCTTTCGCACTTGATGCCCTTGCGAATACCTCACCGCGATATGGCGCATATTTGGAACTCGACAATGATCGAGCACTTCTCTCTTTCAGCCCCGAACTTTTCCTCTCACTTGATGGCGAAAGTCGGCGCGTCACAACTCGACCGATGAAGGGAACGCGTTCGAGTCCAAGCGATGCCGTGGAATTGCTTGCAAGCGCAAAGGATGCAGCCGAACTTCATATGATTGTTGATCTGATGCGCAACGATCTTGGACGAATCTGCGATATCGGTTCAATACGGGTGGATGAAGCCAGAATGATCGAACATCATCCGACCGTCCTGCAAGCAGTCTCTGAAATCTCTGGGAAACTTTCGCTGCCACACCACCTTGCTGATCTTTTTTCAGCTTGTTTTCCACCAGGATCTGTCACTGGCGCTCCAAAGATCCGTGCGATGCAGATCATCGACGAACTTGAATCAACCGCGCGTGGACCATACTGCGGAGCAATCGGGCTTGCGAGTAGTTGCGGGTCAGCACTCTTTAGTGTGGCGATTCGTACAGCACAATTGTCGCGATCTCTGACTCCAAACCAATGGACAATCGAATATCACGCAGGATGCGGCATTGTTGCAGACAGTGATCCTGCCTCCGAAGCGCAAGAGTGTCTCGCAAAGGTTGAAATACTACGAGTGGCATTGGCGAATCCTGTCAGTAGTCATCAACAAAATCTTGCCCACGTATGAAGTGGCTTCTTGTACAAGAAAAAGCTTTCACGGATTTTCTCAAACGTGAACTTGCTCCCTCTCCGCAACGCTGGCAAGCGACCATACGCGTCTTGACCGCCACAATTATCGCGATGGTCATCACGCAAGCTTTTCATTTAAAGGAGGGATATTGGGCCATGATCACCATTATGGTTGTCTGCGCTCCAAATATCGAATCATCTGCTCGAAAAATGATTGAAAGAATGATAGGGACGATTGCGGGGGTTGCTGTTGCATACATCATCACAAGTGTCTTCTTTCAGCAAAATTGGTTCTTTGTCGCATCACTGTTTGCGATACTCATCATCGCAGGTTTGGTCATCGCGAGGAGTCGACAACCTTACGTTGGTTGGGTTTTCGCTCTTTCAATACTCGTGGTGGTGATGGAAATAAACGCGCCATTTAATGCAATTGCTGGAAACAGTTTTGAACGCTTCTGGGTTGTTGCGCTTGGTGTGTTTGCGTCTTGGATTGCTCTGTTGCTGGTCTATCCCCCTCGACCGATACGGGATTTTCGAATCCTTTATATCAAGACTACTCAGCAGGAAATCGAGCGCGTGCAGTGGGTCAAACGGAATCTGCGCAAAATTGAAGAAGGTCAGCTTGTCGCTCATATCGAAATACTTCCGCCTAAGCGTGTCGATCCGATGACCGAAAAGAAAATGCTTGTTCTTATTGGCAGCGCTACATATGAAAATCGATCTCTGGCTCTGCTTGTCGGATCGCTGACCGATCGAATCACACTCGTCAATGCAATCTCCACGATCACAAGCAATGCAATCACGCTGATTCGAGAATCAAATCAACAAGGTGCAGAGCCAAGTTTGATGGCTGCCACAGTTGTTCTTTTTGATCGAATCGAGGCCATCCTCCAACAAATGAAAGCGTGGGGCGAAAGCAATCACGATCTTGCCGCCTCGCTCGAAAAACATCCCATCGATTTCCAGCCACTACTCGATTCCATCCGTTCCTTCGACCAACTGCATGAATCCGTAATACTTCGCATTGGAATTCGTGAAGGCATTGGCCACTCCCCAAAAGGAAATCAAGCATTGATGGCGACAATTGCGATGTCACGAGCGTTGCAAACAACGTATTCAACTCAACACTTACAAACTGGCACGAATCAAGCAAAGATCGATGTATTGCAATCGATCACCACACCACTGCTTTCACCTGGCCTCAGCGATGACGCCTCACGCAGTTTCTGGTTCGCTGTGCGATTGGCTTGCGCTTGCGTGATTGGTTATATTTTTATCAGCGCCACTCATTTTAGCAGTCTCAGCACAATGATTGTCACTCCACTGATGGTTGTTGGTGCGACCGGAGGATCAAGCGATGCAACTCGTGCCCGTGCGATGCTTCGATTCTGGGGGACCATAGTTGGAGCAATTGTCTCCATCTTTGCAATTCTTTTTCTGATTCCAACTGTCGAGAGTATCTTTGGACTTTTGCTTATTTGGATTGGATGTTCTGCGCCGCTCATTTGGATCCTGACTGGCGGACCCAAAGTCTCTTATATGGGAACTCAAGCCATCTTCTGTCTCGCAATTGCGGTTGGATCGTCATTTCACCCCAGCATCGATCTGACTGCCCCATCGGGTCGCATTCTTGGAATTGCACTGGGAACAATCGTGACACTTGCGATCTTCAACCTTTTTTCTCCCGATTATGCACGCAATGAACTGATGCGACTCTTCGCACTCACGCTTGATCGGATTGGAAAGCTCGCAATCACTGGGTTCACTTCAAATCCAGGTACTTTCAGCGATATCGCTGCATTGCGATACAAAGTCCTCTCGCTCATCTTGCGCAGTCGAGAGCTTTGTGAAAATCTCCATCCAGAGATCCACGCAACCGAGCCTTCAATCACTCGCGAGGATGTTCTGCAGATCACGGAGAACCTGACCTTGACTCTCTATAGTGCAAATGCGCTTGCGCTTAATCGAATTTCTGCAGGTATTCCTGCGTGGCTCATTACAAGCGATTTGAAAGAACTTCAAGCGTGTGCGTATTCCATCCAGCGCGTATGCGATAGTGCCGCCGCTGCTATGAAAACTCGAAACTATGAGAGTTTTTCGGATGCCACCAAACAACTTGAAATACAAGTTCAACAACTGGAGGAACTGATCCCAGAAATTCGACTCCGACCGAATATTCGTGCGATGAGCGTGGAGCCTGTGCAATACATCATCGGACAAATTGGGTTGTACCGAATTACATCACTACGACTGCGCAACCTTTCGCAAGTACTCGACAGCATTGCCAAAAAGAACGCTACAGCAAGTCTGCCGCAAGACTCGCTAGTTCGCTTCGCTCCGTCTTCGACAGCGTGACGTGACCTGCGAGTCGATGTCCCTTCATGCGTTCGATCAAATGAGAAAGACCGTTGCTTGCTGCATCGAGATATGGATTGTCGATCTGACCAACATCGCCACAAAGCACGATCTTGGTTCCATCTCCAACACGCGAGACAATCGTCTTGACTTCGTGAGGCGAAAGATTCTGCGCTTCATCCACAATGATGAACTGATGGGGAATGCTTCTGCCTCGGATGTAGGTGATGGGTTCCAAAACTAATTTGCGCGAAGCAATCAATTGATCGATGCGCTGTTCTGTCGTCTTGCTGTCGGGCTCGGATCCACCGTGTCCACCGCGTGTCGACAAGAGATATGCAACATTGTCGAAGATCGGCTGCATCCACATCGCCAACTTCTCATCTTTATCACCTGGTAAATAGCCAATATCACGGCCAAGCGGCATAATCGGACGCGCGACAAGCAACTTATCAAATCGTTCTTCCTTAAAGACCTTGTGCATTCCAGCAGCGATCGCCAACAATGTCTTACCCGTGCCAGCAGGACCGATCAGCGTGACGAGTTTGATTTCATCATCGAGCAACAAATCAAGCGCCATTGTCTGTTGAACATTGCGAGCGATCACTCCATAGATCGGTTTGCGCGGACCTGTGATTGGAATGATGTGCGCAGTATCTGCGAGCCGCCGTGCGAGACCTGTATGCGATGGATCGTTTTCATCGACCAGCGAAATAAAATGATTAGGAAGGAGCGTTGCCTTTTCCTCATCGCCATCATCCTCGCGCTGAGGAATCGCCCCAGGGACTGCTTCGATTCGAGCGATCGGCAATTGGCGTTCTGAATACAGATCGTCAATTAATTCGCGTGGCACGCGGCTAGTGATAAAACCAGTGTTCAACCAATCCGCATCAACACGATCCGCTTCGAAGTCTTCGGCAGTGATGCCGATTGCGTCGCACTTCACACGCGCATTGATATCTTTCGAAACAAAGATTGCTCGCAACCCAGCATCTTGCAGAGTATGAGCGACGCCGATGATTCGATTGTCTGTAATGCTCAAATCCAAGTCATATGTTGCAGATGGTTTGAAACGCATCACCCGAACGGATCCGCCTTGTTCGTTCCAGACCACGCCTTCAAAGAGATGACCGATACTGCGCAGGCGATCAAGTGATCGAATCACTTGGCGTGCATTGCGCCCCTTCTCGTCATTATTCTTTTTGAAGGTGTCAAGTTCTTCAAGGACAGTCAGTGGAATAACCACTTCGTGCTCTTCGAACTTGAAGATCGACTGGGGGTTGTGAAGAAGCACATTTGTATCGAGAACAAAATGCTTTCGTACCTGCTCCGCACTCGCTGGCGCCTTCGCCTCTGACTTGTGGGAGCCCGTTCCCGAATTTGGTCGGCTCATCATGGATATCAATATTGTACGGTTTGAATTATGTGCGTGACGTGCATTTCCCGAATTTCTCCCAGCGGGTAGCGTGATCCCTGATGGCAAAGCGAAAGACAACACGAACGACCACGCAATTAACAACTCGATCATCAGCGAGATCTCGCAAAGTCAGCGATCTTGCCAAAGCACTTGCACGAGTTGCTCCGCCAGCGCTCGCTGCGGATTGGGATAATGTTGGACTCTTGCTTGGAGATGGGCAATCTCCCTGCGAGCGAGTGCTCCTAACAATTGACCTTACAGAAGATGTGATGAACGAAGCTTGTGAACTGAATGTTCAGGCGATCATCGCCTATCACCCGCCGCTTTTCGATCCTATACGCAAACTTGTCTTGCAAGATCCCACGACCGCAGTTCTTTCTCAAGCCGCGCGCGCTGGCATTGCCCTGCTCTCTCCTCATACTGCCCTCGATGCGGTCGCTGGAGGAATAAACGATTGGATCGCAGAAGGTATTGGCGACGGTGAATGTCGCCCGCTCGATTGTGCATCTGCACTCGCCGCACGCGAGTCATTCAAGATTGTCACGCTCGCACCTGTCGATGTTGTTGATCGCATTTGTGCGGCGATGTCAATCGCGGGCGCGGGTCGCATCGGCGACTATTCGCAGTGCTCGCACTCTTTCCCCGTGCAAGGAACTTTTTATGGCGGCCCTACCACCGCTCCGCGAACTGGACGCAAGGGAAAACTTGAACGAGTCGTCGAACAGCGCATTGAAATGGTTTGTGGTTCCAAAGCACTTTCAGCCGCGCTCGCCGCACTGCGAGCGGCGCATCCATACGAAGTTCCTGCGATTGAAGTGCACGCGCTTTCTGCACAACCGAGTGTTCGCGAAGGGCAAGGTCGATTGTTGAGACTTTCAGAACCCGCAACTACTCAAGAAATCGCACGCAGACTGAAGAAGCATCTTGGCATCAAGCGCATCGAGTGTGCGGAATCTTCCACGCCAACAACTTCGCATCACGAAATGATTGGCATTTGCGCGGGGTCTGGCATGTCGCTCTTTGGTGCCGCAACCGATGCAGGCGCGACTCTTTTCTTCACTGGCGAAGCGAAGCATCACGACCAACTTGCAGTTGTTCGTAGTGGTCGCACATTGTTGCTTGCGGGACACACCAACAGCGAACGGGGATATTTGCCGCGACTTGCCGAACGAATTGCGCCTCTTGTTCCTGGAATGGCATTCACGCTTTCAAAGCGCGATCGACATCCGTTGGTGGATTTTTAGGTTGGCGACACAAGTCGTTTTTTGATTTTTCAAAAAATTTCCACAGCCAGTGGGTTCGACAGTCCACAGCCTTCAAGCAAAAATAAAAATTGAAGCAGGCTCCGCTTGGCAGAGTCTGCAAGGGTAAATGGACTCTTCCGCAGCGAAGGCTGCGGACTTGTCCTACGGAGTCCTCGCGACACGGAGGCTGAAGTTGAAGATGACATAAGCGGGCTCGTAGCTTCCGCGCCTCGACGCGCGACAGTAGTTGGAGTCGCTGCGCCAGTAGCCGCCGCGCAACAAACGGGACGTACCAGTCGCAGGTCCTGTGGGGTCTGTTTGCGCCGCGCTTGAATAAGCACCATACCAATCCTGGCACCACTCAAAAACATTGCCTGACATATCGTGAAGGCCTAATGCGTTAGCAAACTTGCCGCCGACGGCGTGGGTTTGGCTTTCTGCATTCGCGAGGTACCACGCAATGTTGCCAAGAAGACTGCCGTCGTTAAAGCCAGTTGGCTGTCCTGGATAACTATGGAACGGTGTTGTTGTTCCGGCGCGATATGCATATTCCCACTGCGCCTCTGTTGGCAGCTGAAGCCCGTCTCCAGCTTTCTTCAAAAATACACTTACATCTTCAAATGAAACACTATCTACAGGAAGTGTTTTGCCCACAAATTTGCTTGGGTTTGTATCCATCACGCACATCCACTGCTCTTGCGTTACTTCGGTGCGACCGAGTATAGAACGCCTTCGTGAGCGTAACTTCGTGAGCAGGCTTTTCGCTATCTTCCGCTTGCGTATCTCCCGGACTTGCACCCATCATGAACTTGCCTGGCGGCACAAGCAACATCTCGATGCATGTCTTTTTGTGCTTGACTCGCCACGGCAACTTTGTTTCAGTAATGTGCTTGAGAAAATCCGCATCGGTGACAACATTGGGGTCGGGATTCTGTTCGAGAACTTCCGCCCAAGAGAGATTCGATGATGTCGCTGAGGTGAAATTGCTATCGGAATTCGACATAAACGGAATCATACCCTAGCCAAATTCAAGCCACGGCCAGCGCCACAGCAAGCGAAGCAAACGATTTATCTCTTCGTCTTTGCTTGCGCAAGCAACGCGGCGCCAAGCACCCCCGCTGCATCGCCAAGTTGACCAACCACAATATGACACTTCTTCAGAGTGCTTGGAAAAACATTCCACTCGAAAGATTCGCGCACACGATCGACATATCGCTTGCCCAACGCTTCCGTCACTCCGCCACCAAGCACAACAGCGCGTACAGACAAAAGTGTGACAGCATTTGCAATCGCCATTCCAAGGAGTTCCGCAGAATCATCGATGACTCGCACAGTCAACTCGTCACCACTGGCATAGCACTCAGCGATCGCAGAACTTCCGACCATTCCATCTTCTCCTCGCTCTTGAAATGCCGTGCGAATCTTGCTCTGTGGATAAAAGCCAACGATCGTCTCCATCGCGCGCACCATTGATAGACGACTGCAATGTTCTTCCAATGTTCTGCGCCCAACTCCACCGCGCGGAAAAAGAATCATCTGGCCAATTTCGCCAGCGGTATGAAATGATCCTCTATGAATTTCGCCGCCAAGCACCAACCCACCGCCAATTCCTGTGCCGACCCAAACTGCCAAGACATCCGTCCACGACTTTGCTGCGCCGAGTTTGACTTCTCCCCAAATTGCTGCATTCACATCGTTCTCGACAACGACTGACATTCCAAGTCGCTTTTCCAGAATCGCCCGAAGAGGCACTTGCTTCCAACCAAGATTTCCCGCGTTAATAACCATTCCCTCTTCGAAATCAATTGCACTTGGCGCACCGATGCCAACACCATCGACTGAATCCAACTTCACTCCAGCTTCGTCACAAGCGCGTTCGATCGATCCGACAATTCGATCGATGACAGCATCACGACCCATTGCCGCTTTGGTCTTTCGCTTGACCGTGGCGATGATTTTGTGATGTTGGTCGACAATCCCGACCATCATGTTGGTTCCGCCAAGATCGACGCCAACCACCAATCCACTTCGCTTTCGTTTCTTTGCCATAGATACAGCGCAGACTATCCCGCCGATGCAGAATCGGTGCTCTCGATCGACTGCCGACCATTCCAAATTCGACTCGCCAGTTTCTTGACATCGTCAATGATGTAAATGAACGAAGGAAGAAGAATCAATGTCAATGCAGTCGCACTCACCAAACCACCGCTGATTGTGATCGCCATCGGCGCTAAAAATCTTGCTTGGAAAGATGGCTCTAAGACCAACGGCGCAAGTCCAAGAATAGTTGTGACGCTCGTCAACAAGATCGCGCGAACTCGTTTCTCTCCCGCAAGAACCAAACCCTCGCGCAGAGGTCTTCCGGCCGCCACTTCGATATTGATGAATTCCACCAACACAAGTGCGTTGTTTACAACCACCCCCGCCAGAGCAATCAAACCAATCACGCTGAGGAATGTCAAGTCCGAACCTAAAAGCAAATGGCCGCCAACCATTCCAATGATTCCAAATGGAATCGAAATCATCACCGCCAACGGTTGTGTGTAATTTCCGAACAACCACGCAAGAATTGCATAGATCATCACAAGCGCCGCGGCCACTGCATACGGAAGCGTTGCGAAGGCCTCTGTGAGATCCTTCTGACGACCGCCTTCGCGCAACTGAACCGAAGGATGTGCCGCCATCAATTTCGCAACATCCCCACTGATCTGCTCTACAACGGACTCGGGATATGTATCGGCTTGTGTATCACCCGTGACAGTGATCGTTCGCTTACGATCAAGTCGGCTCACGGTGCTTGCACTTGTTCTTTCACGAATCTCTGCAACTTCTCGCAGTGGTACAGCGATTCCAGAAGGCGGCACAACCCAGAGATGATCTGCGAAATCTCCGCGTGAACGCAGTCGATCATCTAATCGCACACGCACATCAACATCTTCACGGTTTTCGCTGAAAACATGCGCATCCAAACCATAGAGTGCACCGCGCACTTGACGAGCAATATCCGCAGGCGTGAATCCAAGTGCAGCTGCTCCAGGACGAGGAATAATTTGCACTTCTGGCTGCGCGTTGAAATCGTCATCCGCAACACTCAACACGCCGTTGACTTGAGAAATGAGTTCCTTCACTCCAGCACTCACCAAACGAATTTCTTCGATGTCATCACCAGAGAACTGATATGTAATGTCTGCTCCCGCAGGGCCACCAGTAATTTCCTGAATCGACACAGACTCCGCATCTTCAAGTGGTCCCGCTTCTTTGAGAATCGCATCCAAGATTTCCGCAGAGCGACGATCGCGTTCTTCGACGGACGAAAGTTCCACAAAGATCTGCGCCAAATTGCTGGAGGAACCGTCCGCAACCGCGGTCTCATAATTGACGCGAACACCATAGATCGAAGTGATTGCACGAACATCCGGCTGCGCGCGCGCCGCTTTTTCGATATACGCGCCAACCGACTTTGTCAGTTCAAGGCTAGAACCCAGAGGCAAACGGATTTCCACAATCGCCGTTTCAGCGTCATCGTTGGGCAAAAATGTGAACGGCAATCGACCACCGACAATCAATGCGACAGAAACAATGAAGGCGGCGACACCAGCAGAAACAGTCATATATCGCCGATCAATACACCAAAGTGCTGCACGCCGATACCAACGCTCGATCGAAGGCCACAGCCAATGTTCGCGCCAGCGATCGATCGGTCGCATCAAGCGATCAATCATTCCAGTCTGCCCACTTCGCTCGCGACGAATACCCACCGCCATGTGACCTGGCAGCAGGATGATTGCTTCCAACAAACTGATAATCAGCGCAAGTGATACGACAATAGGAAGTTCGCCCAAGATGTCGCCGATTCTTCCTTGAACCAACACAAGTGGAATGAATGCAACGATCGTCGTGACAGAACTTGCTACGACTGGCCATTGGACCTTCTCAACACCAACAAGCACCGTTTCTTCGACATCGCCTCCACCTGACGCTTCAATCTCAAT
>CAMBWI010000031.1 GCA_945871445.1 Singulisphaera sp. GP187
TTGGCAGTGGAACGAGAGCCACATTCTCCAATCCAACTGGAAATGTCGATGCATTGGGAACTCTCGACGGATTTGCTAAGACGATTTACCGAACTCCAATTACTGTGGCTCTTCTGACTGGACTTGGCGGCGAAATTCTCGATCTCAGCTCGTCGTCTGGTGTCTCTTATACGGATCCAGCAACATTGATTCCACCACCATCGCCAATGCTTCCTGGAATTGGAACTCTTGGCGATACCGATGATTCTGAAGAAGAAAACAAGAAGAAAAAATCAGTAAAGCCCCAAGGTACGGCTTCTGAGACTCTTCCAGAGGAATCTGGAGTCCCAGTTGCGTCACGATGATTGTCTGAACTAGTTTTCAGAGAAATCGTGTATACTCGTTTGATCCTTCTCTCCTATATTTAACGCTATTTTTTCGCATAAAATCACTCACGCCAATTCTGCAAGAAAGAAAGTCACCATGAAATTTGTAAAATCAATTCTCGTTACATCGACCCTCTCATCCCTCTCCTTTGTGGCTTGTGCGCAGGATGACTCCAGTTCTGTTGCAAGCCAAGCTGCTCAGCAGACCCAATTAGTCAAGATCTCAACCATCGAAGGCAAAGCCGCCAACGATGAGTTCACACGCAATGTCCAGGTCCTTCAAGCCCAGCGCCAGGAAATCGTCAAGTTGAATGACGCTACGAACGCGGCACCAGCGGGTAAAGGTCGCGATGATCTTCAAGCACAACTCGATGCCGCAGTGAAGCGTCTTGATACCGACAATCAAACGATGGCGAAGACGTATGGATATTCGATTCTTCGTAACTATGTTCGCATTCCAGAGAAGAGTGAGATTTTTATCGTTCTCACTGAGGAAGAAGTCGCAAAGCAAGCCAAGCCAACTGATGGCAGTGAAGTTGCAAAGACGATCAAAGTGTGCACGCTCGGCGATGCACAGGCAAACCAATCTTTTCAGAACACAGTACAGAACCTTCAGCAGGCGCGACAACAAGCGGCCACATTGAAGGGTCAGTTGGACTCTGCCGCAGACGAGAGCCAGAAAAATTATCTGCAGGGTCAGTTCGACTTGCTGTTGAAGCAACTCAATGATGCCAATGCAGTCGCTACAAAGTCTTATGCTTTCAATCTGAATCGACAATATGTGATGTCGATTGAGAAGTCGACGCTCTACATTGCGGCAACTCCAGAAGAAGCGGCAAAGGCAGCATTAGCGGCTCCAGCAAAGAATTGATTTTAAACTGGTTTGAAGCGGGTTTTTGGCTTGAAAAGTGGTTTTAAAATCGCAAGAATATTTCTGCCGAGGTTATTTTTGAAATAATCGACAGTTTTTTTGCTTTTTTCTTTTGCCGTGATAAATTGAAGTATTGGGTTAGGGTTTAGGGTTGGGGTTCGGGGTTGGGGCATTCACATCGAAGGAATTTATTTATGAAAGATTGTCTATCACTATTGGTCGCAACTGGAACATTCTTGGTCATCTCGCTCTCTGCTGTGGCGCAAAATTACGAAATTCCGATTGAGGGGAAATCAACTCTGAATTTGAATTTGGGAATCGAACTTCCTTTCAATGGAACATTCAAAGGGAATTACAACTCTAAAACAAATCCGACTGGGACGAAGACAATTCCCGGATGGTTTGGCGGCAGCGGAAATAATCCGATTAACTATTCTGCGACTGTTGGTGGCGAACTTGTCATCGATACGAATCCAACTGGATCATTTGTGCTTCATTCTATCGCAGGCATTGGCGGATACATCAGCGATTACTCATCGGATCTTCTTGGCGGTAACTCAGGGGACATCGAAGTTGAGTTTGTTTTACAGTACGACACTTTTCGTACGCAGAACCCCTCTGCGCTCTATATAGGTGGATTCTCGCTTCCCATTCCTATCGGCGGTGGAGGCATTTCGCAGATGTCCGCCACGCAAATTGGCCCAGCGCCGATTGTGATGACTTCACTTGGTGGTGGTGTTCGCAATTTCACTTCGGCCATTCCCGTCACATTGACGATCACCGCAGACTTCTTCCAGATTCCACTGCGATCGATCGATATTCCTGCAATCATTCCAATTCAGGGCGAATGCACCTTTGTTGGTCCAAACGAACTCACGATGTCAGCATCATGCAACTTCTCGGATGAATTGCCGTTACCTGCTGCCCCAGGCTTCAAGGAGTTACCGCTTGAGTTGCCAACGATTCTCCCTCCTGGCGGCACGGCGAATTTGCTCATGAGTGGAAACTTTTCCGAGGGATCAATCTCCCTTGGTGCAGGATCGGATATTGACTCACAAGGCGATCGGATTAGTCCCGATTTCGACCTGACAGACGATGGAAATGTATCTGCTCCTGAGGTTTTGATGATTTTGGCGTATTGGGGTAGCGATGATGCGCCATTTCTAGACTTTAACAATGATGGGCATATTGGCGGAGTGGATCTTGGTATGGCGATCGGCGCTTGGACGCGCTGAGTGGTCCGCAGTTCACAGTAGGGCAGGCGTTGAAACTTCTGCGCTCGTTTTTATCTGCTTGCTTTTACAAGCGAACTGAGTGAATCCAAATCGATATTGCCGCCACAGAGGATGACTCCTGCGCTTTGGAAATCCTTGCGATCTCGCAGAGGACCCATTGCCGCAGCAACTCCCACAGCAGAGCTTGGTTCGATGACAAGTTTCATTCGCTCATAGACCAAGCGAAGCGCAGATTTGATTTCGCTTTCGGAGACGGTCACCACCGAGTCAACAATGTCACGTACGACGGGCCAAGTGAGATCACCCAATGCAGTGCGAAGACCATCTGCGATAGTGACTGCGCCCGTTGCAGGCTGGCGTGCGCCAAGTCGCTTGGATTTAGCGGCATCGCAAACAGTTTCCGGCTCTGCGCCGATGATGCGAATGTCTGGTTGCAATGCGCGCGCTGCGATGGCGATCCCAGAAATCAGACCGCCTCCACCAAGAGGCACAATGATTGCATCGAGCGTGTGAAATTGGGATTGAACTTGTTCCAGCAATTCTAAAGCGATTGTTCCTTGCCCAGCGATGACCATCGGGTGGTCATACGGCGGGATGAATGTTCCGCGGGTTCGATCGAGGACTTCGCGTGCAGTGGTTTCGCGCGCGACAAGTGTTGGCTCGCAGTAGATGATCTGACCGCCATAACCTTCAACGGCCGCGCACTTGGTGCGGGCAGAATCAGTCGGCATAACAACATACGCTGTAATTCCACGCATTTTTGCTGCAAGTGCAAGTGCTTGTGCGTGATTGCCCGAGGAGTGAGTGACGACTCCGTTGCGTGCCTCGTCGTTGGTCAGAGACATCACTGCATTGCAGGCACCACGAAACTTGAACGATCCAGTGCGTTGAAAATTCTCGCATTTGAAATGAAGTTGGCGATTAGCAAGCGCATCAAGATGAGCGCAGCGCAGAACTGGTGTGCGATGGATGCGATCTGCAATTCGCTTCGCAGCAGATTGGATATCAGCAAAGTTGACTGCGAAGGACATAGATCAAGGATAGACCAGAGATTCACGAAGTATGCGATTTTGGCTCGTCGGTGTTCCAATCAAACGATTGCTTGTAAACCGCAGAAAATGGAGTGCACTCGACAGTTGACACGCCAGCAATCTTTTTGATTTCGTGCTGCCATCGAAGCAAATCGCTTTCGTCAGCCACAGAGATATCGAGCAAAATCTGTTCGGTTTGCAGGCAGATAAAAACCCAATCTGGATTGAGCGTGTCGACGATTGTTTGCGCGATTTTATAGATATTTCTACGAACCGAGATGCGCAATTGAGCGCAAATCAACCGTGCTATGAAATGTGGATCGACAACAACAATAGGGCGAATATCTTGGTGATCGATGACTTCTTGAAGCTTTGCGGAAGCTGCGGGAGACGAGATTTCTGCTGAACTTGCAAGTTGAACAACCGTCATCCGAAAATCTTGCTGGAGCGCACGAATCGTTTGCGAATGAACTCGGCATCGTCGAGTTGTGTTCGATTTATGGATTGCTCTCTTTTTGGGCGAGATTTTTTTCGCACGCGCTTCAAGGGGAGGAATGACGTGCAATATCTCTGAGGAGTGTTCGATCGTCGCATCGTGATGCGCATCGAGGACGAGTTCGATTTCGGCGAGCAACTTGGACGGCGTTGCACAGGCTACGAGCGCGATAACTTCACTTTGGCCAACGACCGTTGCAATTCGATAAAAACAAGAGCGAAGTGCGAGCGCACTGGCAAATGAATCAGGCGAACCTGTTGTTGAAAATCGAATCATTGCCGCTGCGTTGCAACCAGAATCTTGCAAATCAACATAACCGCGAACTCTGAGGAGAGCGGATTCTTCCAAAGTCACAAGTCTTCGAGAGATGGTTGCTTCGGAGAGTTCAGTCTGCTGCGCAAAGACGCGTCCGATTGCTCGGCCGTCTTCTCGGAGAATCTGAATAAGTTTGAGATCTATTTCAGTTGCTGTCCGAACAACTTCAGGTCGATTTGGAAAACTTGTCTTTAGCAATTCAGTGGTCTCATATGCGGGTTGTTTACAACTGCATGCGAGGTTGAAACCAAGAAGGCCCCAGGATCCAACGAGAGGGTTCGCAACTGCACAGGCAACGAATCCGACAAGACCCGGAAAACAAGTTGCCCCAGAAAGCGAAGAGACAAGAGAACGAATTGCTCTTTTATAATCGTATCAAAACAAAGGTAGTTGTGGGTCTATACTCATTTGCCGTCGCTCGGGGCGTTCACTTGGATGTGAGCTGAGAAGAACCCGTCGAACCTGATCCGGTTCATACCGGCGTAGGGAAGCGTTCGCCCGACTGATTCGGGCGCTTTCCTGCGTGAATTTGAATGATTGGTGTTTTAGAAGGAGATAACAATGCACGTAAATACAGTTCAAAAAATCATCCATCTTGCGCCTCTGCGCGGAGCCGCAAACCCATCAACCACATCGGCTGGGACATCGCCAGGAAGCTTTGCCAACGCCGCTCAAATTGGTGGGCCGCTTGCGTTCAGTTCGCCCGATACGCCTGGTATGCCTGCGCCGAGCGCGTTGACCGCATGGGATTTTATGCCAGATGGATGGTCACTCGAAGTTGTTACATCACATGAATTGGGTTGTGCTGGTCATTCGTGCGTCGCTGTTGGAGCGTTCATTCGCGCTGTTGCCCCGCACGGATTTGTCGCGGTCACGCAATTGGAAAGCGCGCGTCTTGGAATTGTCACGCCACAAATGGTTCGAGTCGCAGAGCGCGAAGGCCATCTCTCTGCGTTGCAGGTTCGAGACGAAATCGCCGCTGGTCGATTGGTGATTCCAGCGAATCGTATTCACTTGGGATACAAATTGGATCCGATGGCGATCGGTCGCGCATCGAAGACGAAGATCAATGCAAATATGGGAGCAAGTCCGATCAGTTCTGGCACTGATGAGGAAGTTGAAAAATTGAAGTGGGCGGAACGCTGGGGAGCTGACACGGTTATGGATCTTTCGACAGGCGGAGATTTGGATGCGTGTCGCGATGCGATCATTCGCAATAGTTCTGTGCCGATTGGTACGGTGCCGATTTACTCAATGATCATTGGGAAAAAACTAGAGGAACTTGATGAAGAAATCGTTTTGGAGACTCTGAAGCATCAGGCGAAACAGGGCGTTGATTATTTCACGATTCACGCGGGAGTTTTGAAGGAACATTTGCCTTTGATTCGCAAGCGTCTTATTGGCATCGTCAGTCGCGGCGGAAGTCTGCTTGCAAAGTGGATGTTGGTGAACGATCGGCAGAATTTGATGTACACCGGATGGGAGCGAATCTGCGATGTGATGCGTGAATATGACGTGACTTTTTCAATTGGGGATGGTCTGCGTCCTGGTGGATTGGCCGATGCGACGGATCGCGCGCAACTGGCGGAGTTGGAAACGATCGGAGAGTTGACCGAACGCGCGTGGCGAAAAGGTGTGCAAGTGATGGTCGAAGGTCCAGGGCATGTTCCATTCGATCAGATCGAATACAACATGAAATTGCAGCGGACACTTTGTCATGGCGCTCCGTTTTATGTGCTTGGGCCACTCGTCACTGATATTTTCCCTGGATACGACCACATCACAAGTTGTATCGGCGCGACTGCGGCGGGATATCACGGCGCAAGTATGTTGTGTTATGTCACGCCGAAGGAACACTTGGGGCTACCAAAGAAGGATGATGTGAAGCAGGGGTGTATTGCGTACAAGATCGCAGCACACGCTGCAGATGTTGCGCTTGGAATTCCTGGAACGCGCGATCGCGATGATGAATTGACAAAGGCGCGCGCAGCGTTGAATTGGGAAAAGCACTTCGAATTGTCGTTCGATCCAGATGTTGCGCGTGCATATCACGATGAGGACCTCGATGTGGATACGGATTTCTGCGCGATGTGCGGACACGATTGGTGCAGCGTTCGCATTAGCAAGGAAATTCAGGAATTTGCCAGCGGTAAAGAAGATGAATATCAGCGAGGAAAGCCCGTGCGAAGCGCCGCATTGACGCAAGAACAACAGGACATTCTTGCCAAGCGCGGTGTCTTGTCACCAGACGAGATTCATCGTCTCGCTTCCAAGACAAAGGCGGCGGTTGGGGCAGACACAGCGAAGGCATCATGCCATAGCGATTATGTAGATCCCCAAGAGGCGAAGAATGTTCAAGGACAAAAGTTGGTTCAGTTGAACACTGCACCAGCGCACAACCTATCCACGCACGACTCGTTGATCTAGCCGCGCGTGGCGGTGAGGTGGTGTTGTTTGTCGGATACGGCGTTCTTCACACATCCTTATCATTGGGAACGATGTCTGAATCCAATCCAGAAAAGCACAAGGATTCGCAAGGCGCAAATCGCAGGAGTGCTGTTGGAAATGATGGATTGCGACCACGGTTTCTTTCGTTGCCGTCACTGCGATTTCAGGACGAATATGTCTGGCTGATTTTTCTTGCTGGCATGGATGTGATGTTGACTTGGTACATCCTCGAGCGAAAAGGGGGCGAGGAAATCAACCCAGTCGCGAAACTGGTGATTGATTCGTGGGGACTTTGGGGGGCGATTGGATTTAAGTTCAGTTTGTTGCTTTTTGTCATCATTGCATGCGAGTGGATATCGCGTGACAATTTGAGAGTTGGAAAATTTTTAGTCTGGTTTTCGCTGAGTGTCTCGGCTCTGCCAGTATTTTATTCCGGATTCTTACTTCTGTATCACTGGTTGTATCCAATCACTGAATGAAAACGCCAAAACCTTTGGAATAACAGCTTATTTTGGTATCGCAGCGGTCAACACTTTTGGCGCACCGCTTGTGATGAGAATGTCATCTTCGATGCGAACTCCCAGCGATTCTTCTGGAATATAAATGCCGGGCTCGATGGTCACGATCATGCCAGGTTCGAGGGGCGTTGCGGGATCTGCATCGTGCACTTCCAACCCAAGATGATGTCCAATACCGTGGATAAAGTTGTCGCCAAATCCCGCCTGCGCAATCACCTTTCGCGCGGCTGCATCGACATCGGACATTTTGGCGCCTGGCCGACAAGCACGAATCGATGCGAGTTGAGATTTGAGCACGGTGTCATAGACCAATTTCTGTCTTGGAGTGAATTTCCCAGAGACAGCAAATGTCCGAGTGACATCAGCCGCATATCCACCGAAGCTTGCGCCAGAATCGAGAACAAGAAGTTCGCCCGCTTGAATCGGCTTTGAATTTGCGTGGTAATGCAACACAGTCGCATTGAAACCAGTTCCAGCAATTGTGTTGTACGCAGTCGATCGAGCTCCTGCGGATTTGTATGCGTGTTCGACTGCTTCTTGAACATCAAATTCAGTTTTTCCAGGCTTCGCCGCTCGCAGCGCCGCAGCGAATCCGACAGCGGTGATATCGCAAGCGCGTTGAACGCAGGCAATTTCTGCGGCGCTCTTGACCGCGCGCATCGATGGAAGGAGTTGTGTTTGATCGCCGATTGTGGAGCCAGGAATTCGTGCGGTGCTTTCGCGGATGATTGCAAGATCAGCAGAAAGAGGCGCATTATGCGGGGCAAATGGATGAAGGCAAACAAATCGCGTGGCGCGCTTTGCGCTTTCAAGAAGAAAGCGCGAGAAAGAGTTTGTGCGCATGATTGTTTCGAAACCATATCGAGTCTTCAGTGCTGTGCTGACAGGTTCACGAAATCCATCCCATCGTTCAAGTTCAGAGTTCAAAGGTCGCAGATAGAGTTGCGCGCGTCGTGCCTTCACTGGATGACCAGGATCGAGCAAAAGTATCGCGCCGGCTTCGTCGGTGATTCCAGTGAGATATTCAAAGTTGGGATTTGGGCGCCAAGCATTCGAGAGCGAATGATCCGCTTCGCCAGCAAGAACAAGTCCGATTGCGTTTCCGTCGCGAGCAAGAGAGCGCAACACCCGATCACGACGGGCAGCGAATTCGCTGTTGGCTATTGTGGAGAGTGACGAAATCTTCATCGTGCGGCACCGACGGGTTTTTGTTCATTGAGCAAACGCTGGGAGTAGGTATTCATCGCGTCGCGCAATTGATCAAAATTTTCCAGCACATACAAGATTGGTTGAAAGTGGTCGATTTCGAAACTGGTCGAGCAAACGGTTTCGAGATCGAATGGTCGTCGGTCTACATCTGGACTTTCAAGAGCATGACGACTTTCGCCTGGACTTGAAATGAGCCCAGAGCCATAGAGTTTCACGTTGCCGCCTTCGCGAATCAAACCAAATTCCACTGTGAACCAGAAGAGTCGTGCGAGTCGCTCGACATGAAATGGATCATTGGTGGTCGATGCGGCAAGTCCGTATGTTTGCAGAAAGTCTGCAAAGGTTGGATCTGCGTGCAAAGGCACATGTCCGAAAATGTCGTGGAAAACATCTGGTTCTGGTAAATAGTCCAATGATTCTTTGGGGCGAATGACCACGGTTGTTGGAAAGTCGCGGCGTGCCAGACAAGCGAAAAATGTTTTTGCTGGCAAATATCCTGGAACCGCACGGCTTTGCCATCCAGTCAGTTGCTTCAGATAGTTGTTGATTGACTGCGGACCTTCGAGATAAGGAATGTGATCACGCACCAGACGAATTGAGCGTGCGCCAGTCAGATAGACATCCGATGCGTGCGCTTCCAGGTACGACATCTGTCGGTCATACAGAGTTCGCCATGATTCTTGGTTCTCTGCCGAATATCCCTCGTAGTGTTGGGTGACGTAAACACGCGTGATGTCGCCGTAGCCTGAAGATCCATAGTTGTTGGCATATTCCTGAGCCGCGATCCCTTCTGGGCCATCGATCATCGAGCTGTTCAAGGTGCCAGGAAACTTTTGCTTGCCGTCGTGTTGTCCCATTGTGGATCTCCGTGTTCGAGTTGAGAAAGTGTTGGTCGTTGTGAATTCGTGATTCTACGGCACTTTTCGCTTGAAAAAAACGGCGCTTCTATGTCTTGGTTGCAAGCGTCGTGAGTACAGATATCGCAGAACTTTCGTCAGAAATCACGCTGCCTTCTGGTGAATTGAGACGAATAATGTCAAATTGTCGACGCACATCAAATCCGCTTGGATCGACTCCCACCACAAGTGGATCGGCAGCATCAGTGCGATATTGAACTTCAATCGCACTGCGAACGGTGTCAATCTTTGATTGGTTGAGCGCACGGCAGATCAGTGATCCACCTTTCTCGAGTGTGTTTGGACGGTGAAAGGCTTCGCCATCAATAAAATATCCAAGGAACTTCGCCGCATCGATTGTGATCCACGCCCAATTCACATCTGGCGGATTGCCGTGATAGGCGCGCCAACGATCTGCACTTCCAGTCGTGTCGGTTCGCTCGTCGAATTTTTCCAACGACATCATCAGATGCAAGTCGCCATCGCCATCGTCGGGAAGTTCGAGAACAGTATCAGCCGCCATCAACATCGCAACCATCACGGGAGCGACAAAGCGGCCATCTGGAAGTGGCGCAATCTTGATCGCAACACGCTCGCCATCAAATCGTAAAAATCCACAAAGATGACCGCGCAGCCATTGATATGCCTTTGCCTCAATTTCAGGATCATCTTCCATTATTCGTGATGCTAGCGATGTGCGTGGCGCACGAGGACAAGTTGACGAGTGTGGCGTATTCTTTCGGCGTGACGTTCATCGCCGTCGCCATTCCCGTCGCACGCACAGATGCGGTCAGTCGAGCTTTAGAATCCGCACAGGCTGCGAAGTTGCACGGAGCAGATTTAGTCGAGTGGCGTGTGGACACACTTGCCGAAGATTCGCACGGATCTTCGGCCATTGTTCGGCTGGTGCAAGAATCTCCGTTGCCTTGCATCGTGACGGTTCGAGACGAATCTGAAGGGGGAGCATTTTCCGGAAGTGATGACGAGCGCATTGCGGTTTGGCGCGCAGCAAGCAAGGCGGTTCCTCCGCCTGCATATATAGATGTTGAATTATCGACGTATCACGCTCGTGATTCGATGGGGAATTCTGCGCGTGAAATTGCGCGGATTTCAAATATGGAAAAGACGGATGCGCCTCGAGTCATACTTTCATTTCACGATTTCCGTGGAAGACCGCCGGGACTTTCTTCGCGGGTCGCGGAGATGTGGTCGGACCCTGGCAGTGCGATCGCAAAGGTTGTGTGGACTGCGCGAACTGCGCGCGACAATATCGAAGCATTCGAATTGCTTGCTTCGCGAGCAAAGCCAACAATCGCACTCTGTATGGGCGAGCATGGTTTGATGAGTCGTGTCTTGGCTCCCAAGTTCGGCGGATTCTTGACATATGCGCGAGCAGACGATCACGGCACTGCGCCAGGTCAACCGACTGTGGAAGAATTGGTGCACAATTGGGGATTTCGCTCGATCGATCAATCGACGAAGGTCTTTGGCGTCATTGCGTATCCAGTTTCTCACTCGAGGTCGCCAGAGATTCATAATCGTTGGTTTCGTGCGGCGAATTTTAACGCACGGCTCTTCGCAATCGCTGTCGCTCCATCTTGGGAACCTTTCAAAGCAACGCTTGCGGAATTGTTTGGCTATGCGCCACTGGATTTTTGCGGAGTGGCTGTGAGCATGCCGCATAAAGAAAATGCGATTCGATTTGTCAAGGAATTTGGTGGTGTGATCGAGCAGAGTGCGCAGCGCATTGGTGCGGCGAACACGATCGGGAAATCGGCCGATGGCAAACTCTTTGCGCGAAATACTGATGCGGATGGCGTGGTCGAATCGCTTGCAAATGCGATGCGTCGTGCGGGTGGCGATGGAGATCTTCGTGGAAAGCGAATTGCCATTTTGGGAGCTGGCGGCGCTGCGCGCGCTGCCGCATTCGGTGTGGGAAGTCGAGGCGCTTCTGTTGTCATCACAAATCGCACTGCAAGCAAAGCAAAAAAAATCGCGGAAGAATTTGCACGGGCGCTTGGCGATGCGCCCGCACTCGATGTGAAGGCGAAAGCACTCTCCGCATTATCAAAGGAACGATTTGATGTGATCATCAACTGCACAAGCGTCGGAATGGATGGCGGGCCTGCGGCGGGTCAGAATCCGCTTCCTGCAGAAGTCGTTCTTGATGAGCACGTCGTGGTGATGGATGCTGTCTACGCACCTGCGAAGACTGCGCTTCTTCTGCATGCGGAGCAGTGTGGTGCGAAGTGTGTGGGTGGTTGGGAGATGCTTATTGCGCAGGCGGCGCATCAGTTTGAGGGATGGACGGGGAAGCGTCCGCTTGTTGGCGCGGATCCATCCGCCGATGCGGCGCCATCGAGATAAGATCGCATCGTGGCGCAATTGAACTATCGAACTGCTGGCGAATCGCACGGACCCGCGCTCATTTCATTGATCGAAGGTATGCCTTCTGGTGTTGCGATTGATCTCGCATTCATCGATGGCGAACTTCAACGCAGACAAGGCGGCTATGGTCGTGGCGCGCGTCAACGCATCGAAGAAGATCGTGCGATTTTTCTTTCAGGCATTCGGCAGAACACGACGCTTGGATCCCCGATCGCAGTGCAAATTGTAAACGCAGATTCTCGAATCGATGATGTCGAAAAGACGCCTCCTGTTTTTCGACCGCGGCCTGGACACGCTGATCTTGCTGGAAGCATCAAGTGGTTGACGATGGATTGTCGCGCGACACTGGAACGCGCAAGTGCACGCGAGACGGCGGCGCGTACCGCAGCGGGAGCGGTGGCGCAATGTCTGTTGCGCGCGTTTGGAATCGAGTGCTTTGGATTTGTCCGTGGATCTTTGACGACGACAAGTGCTGTCGAACCAAGCGCGGCGACGCTTTCGAAATTGCGTGCGGCGCGCGACGCAAGCGAAGTGTATTGCCCTGATGCTGCGGCATCCAAAGCGATTGTCGCTGCGATTCATCAAGCGAAAGTTGATAAAGACACCGTTGGAGGAATGTGCGAAGTGCATGTTTTCGGTTTGGTTCCTGGACTTGGATCTTGCGCAAGTAGTGATTTGCGCTTGGATTCTCGTTTGGCTGCAGCGGTGATGGGCATTCAAGCATTCAAGGGAGTGGAGATTGGATTGGGAATCGAAGTCGCTCGGCGCACTGGTAGTCAAGTGCACGATCCAATTTTGTTTGATGCTTCCCAGCGCGGAGAATCTCATTTGGGATTTGTGCGCCCTTCGAATAATGCTGGAGGACTTGAAGGGGGTATGTCCAACGGAATGCCGATCGTTGTGCGCGGCGCAATGAAACCAATTTCAACTCTGCTGCGAGGTATGCCAAGTGTCGATTTGCGAACACACGAATCAACGCAGAGTCAATATGAACGATCAGACATCAGCGCAATCGCTGCCGCGAGCGTCGTGATGGAAAATGTGGTTGCATTCGAGATCGCGCGCGCGCTGCGTGAAAAATTCGCAGGCGATTCGCTTGGGGAGATGCGCTCGAATTACGATTCGTTTGTTGCGGCAGCTCGGCAATTGGGGGAATAGCAAAAGTTCGGCTGTTTCCGCCAAACATCTCTCATCGTGCGAGCCGCTGGAAAGTTCTTTCGGGCGAGTTCCGCAGACGGCCGACGGCATTGGCAAAAATTTATGGGATTAATTTTTTCCAACCCGCATCATCGATGATCAGAGTCAGTTGTGCATCGTTCTGTTTCATATCGAGCGCTTCCGCCATTTGATTAAAGACCGCTGGATCGATTCCGCCGTTTCCATCTTCGTCAGGCGCCGACATCATCATCCCTGCCATTCCCGCAATACTTCGAGTGGTTGTGCTCCAAGTTGTGGCGAATTCTGAAGCAGCATCTTTATTGGTGAAGTTCATCGCAGCACGAATTGTTGGATTGGGACCAAATTCGATCGCTGCGGAAATGGTGTCGAGCGATTTCATGGATTCTGAAAAGCCAGCAAGAAACATGGTCATCGGTCCAGAATCTTCCTCCATCGCCAAGTCAAAATCCTCACGCAATTCATCATTCATCCGCATGCCAAAGGTAATCGCAGAACTTGGCAGCGCATTCATCGCTTGATCGAATTTCATCGCGAGCGCAGGATCGGATGTGGCAGGAAGTGTTTCCTTCGGGTCGCTCTTCAACCAATACCAACCTCGACCAATATGTTCAACCAGGATCGATGCTCCGAAAGTTTTCGCCGCCATTGACTGAATGTCAGACTGCGAATTTGTGCTTGTCGTTTGAACAAGAAAGATGACCCCCTCATTTCCAAGTGGAAGCTCTTCGGTGAAGGCATCTGTCATACTTCCAGCAGTCTCGTTATCGGCAACGATATAAATCGCCTTCGCCTTGATTTCTCGCAAAGCGCTCATCGTCTCATCCATTATTTCCATATTGGGATTCGCATCAAGTCCAGCTGCTTGCAATTGCAGTAAGCCCGATGCTTGAACAACTTGAGGAATCTTGGACTTCGACAGAATCGTTGCAAGAGCATCTGCACTTTGCTCAATTTCCTTGATTCCCATTCCAGTTGTCGAGATTCTCAGAATCCCCGCGGTCTTTGCGGTGATCACAGCAGGCGGCAAATTGTCAGAGACTCCTTCGCATCCAGGCAGCATCGCTGCAGAAGCGAGTGAGAGGATCATCACCATTCCAAAGTGCGTGAACGAACGCATCGAAGTGGCATAACCGTTCACAGATTGGACCAATGGATTGAAAAGTGTTGTCATAAGTTAAGTATATGACCGCGCAAATCGTCGCTCTCGTATGCTGTCAGTATGTGTGGCATAGCGGGTTTTATTGATCCTCGCGGTCAAATGAATGATCCGCAAGAAAAACTTGCAAGTATGGCATTGCGATTGGCGCATCGTGGACCCGACGATTCTGGTGTGTGGTGGGATGAAGGTCGCCGAATTGGATTTGCGCATCGTCGATTGTCGATTATTGATCTGACCTCTGCTGGACATCAGCCGATGCCTAGCGCGTCAGGCAGATTTACGCTGGTATTCAACGGCGAGATTTACAACGCAGAAGAATTACGCCGAGAACTTCAATTGAATTCCCGCATCGCGTGGCGGGGGAAGAGTGATACCGAAGTGATGCTCGCTGCATTTGAAAAGTGGGGAGTGATTGATGCGACTGAGAAGTTCATTGGGATGTTCGCATTCGCACTCTTTGATTTTCAAACGGAAACGCTCCATCTGGTCCGTGATCATGTGGGCAAGAAGCCACTTTATTATGGCTGGATTGGTCGTTCATTTGTGTTCGCAAGCGAATTGAAAGCGATGCGATCGATCTCTGGTGGCTCGATGGATATTGATCGTGGCGCACTCACAGAATTTTTGCGCTTGGGATATGTCTCAGGGTCGCAGTGCATTCATCCCAACCTGGCAAAATTACAAGCGGGAAGTGTTGCGTCAATGTCGCTTGCTCGTGCGGCAATTGGTGGCGAAGTATCAATCACGAGATACTGGAATGCGCTCGATAGATCGAGAGCGGCCGCAGCATCGCCAAGCACCGAAAGCGATGAATCGCTTGTGGCTCAATTACAAACAAATTTAGAGCGAGCTGTTTCGCGGCGAATGATTTCCGATGTGCCACTGGGCACATTTCTCTCTGGCGGTGTTGATAGCGCACTGATTGCGGCAATGATGTCCCGTGTGAGTCGCTCGCCTATCAAGACATTTACGATTGGATTTCCAGAGAAGGAGTATGACGAATCCGATCGCGCGCGTGCCACGGCGCAGGCGCTAAAAACAGATCACACCGAAGTTCAATTGACGGCGAAGGATGCTCTGGATGTTGTGCCACGACTCTGTCAGATTTATGATGAGCCATTCGCAGATAGCAGTCAGATTCCAACTGTGTTGTTGTGTGCAATGGCTCGTTCTCAAGTGACCGTCGCGCTTTCTGGAGATGGCGCAGACGAAATTTTGGGTGGATACGACAGGTATATCGTCGCACCGATTGTGCTGAGATGGTTCCGCCAATGCCCCAAAATTTTCCGTAAACGTTTTGCAAAGTATTTATCGTTGCTTGCGTCGACTGGTGTTATGAATTCGACCCTGCAATTTTTTACACCAAAGTTGTTTCGCTCGACTCGACTGAGCGACAAGATGGAGCGGTTTGCATCGGTTCTTGCGCATCAGTCACCATCGGATCTCTACCGAATATTGGCAAGCATCGGCGGCAATGCTGATCGCTTGGTGATTGGTGTCACAGATTTAACGCAGACAACAGAAGATGAATCGTGGCCAACAGATATGGACAGCATTGTTGAGCAGATGATGCACCGAGATTTTGCCTCGTATCTTGTCGATGATCTTCTCGTGAAGGTTGATCGCGCATCGATGTCGGTTGGACTCGAAGTGCGGTCGCCATTTCTTGATCGCGAATTGGTCGAGTGGGGGTGGCAATTACCTATGCACGCAAAGATTCGTGGCGGATGCGGCAAGTGGATCTCACATCAACTTGCGAACCAAATTATTCCAGGTGGATTTTCAAATCAGCCAAAGATGGGATTCGCAGTTCCAATTGCGGCGTGGCTTCGTGGCGACTTGCGTGATTGGGCGGAAGACTTGCTCGATCCGCACCGGCTTGCACGTGAGGGATATCTCAACCCACAAGAGACTCGTGCAAGATGGGATGCGTTTCTACAGGGCAAGCAAGATGAGCGTCATCTCATCTGGGCTCTGCTTATGTTCCAGAGTTGGCTTGCAGAGAATCGAAGTTAAAAAATTATCGCGGCTGTGGTTGGCTGGGATCCCAACCTTTGGGCGCAAGAACAAATCCAGACCATATAAATCCAGGTGCAACAATGCACGAGACAAGCGACCATTTCCCAAGTGAACGCGCGGATTGCCACGATCCGAATTTGACGAAAGCCTGTGGAAAGACACCTTCGGTTGGACTTGCGCCGATGCGTTGAGTGGTGACTTCTCCAGGCTGCGCATTTTGGTCAGCGGTAGAAATTTCCATATCTCCTCCTGCATGCCAAAGCCAAAGTTCATCCGAATCAATTCGGTGCCAGTGATTGTTCTGTCCATACGCGAGCAGAAAATATATGACTGTGCAGGCGGCTCTTGGCGCTTGAGAATCGTTCGCCGAGACCATCAACTCTGAACGGTGTGTTTCGCGATACCAACCGCCTTCAGGATGAGGCAAAAGGTCCATTGTTTTCGCGAGTTCTTCAGCGGTGAAGTTTTCAATTGATCGCATCTTCGCACTATAGCCCTATTCTGTAGCGATGATCTCACCTTCTCCTCAGTGGTTGTCGGAACTTGGCAAGTTGCCACATTCGCAAACCGCTCTTGAAGCGATTGTTCAATACTTCGTTGCAAACACAGGAACACTGCACCGAATTGGACCTGACGGATTTCTGCATCTGATCGCAATCGTTGGAAATTTTCCGCCGCCAGTTATGAGTGCGATCCGCACAATTGAAGTTGGTAAAGGATTGGCTGGACTCGCAGCGCTGCGACGGGGACCAGTGACTGTGTGTAATTTGCAGAGTGATACTTCAGGTGATGTTCGGCCTGGCGCACGCGCAACTGGAATGGAAGGGGCGATCACAGTTCCGTGTTTCGGTGGAGTGAATGGTGGCGAAATCATTGGCGTTTTAGGTGTCGCAACATTCGCTCCTCGCGAATATTCGCCAGAGGAAACGGTGGCGCTTCTTGAGTGTGGGCGCGCAGTCGCAGAATTGATTGGTGCTTCGGCGCAGTTGGATCACACACTGTGATCGACGCAAGTTCAATCACCGAGATCATTGTTCCAGCAGTGAGCGCAGGAGTGATCGCAATTCTTGCAAGTGTTGCAGTCGAGCGCTTTGGAGGTCGCACAGGGGGTGCGCTAGCAACCATTCCTTCGACTGTGATTCCAACGGCAATCGGGTTTTATGAAGTAGATGTAGGGAGTGGATTTTTACAAGCTATGGCAGTCGTTCCGGTGGGGATGCTTGTTTCTGCTGGATTTCTTGCTCTTTGGCGATTATTGCCTCCACGATTGCATTCACTGACATCGTCTGCCAAATTAGTCGTGACTATTGTGGTTTCCGTTCTTGCCTGGTTGTTGTGCGCAGGCGCAATCGCTGTCCTTCAACAATCATTTATTCAATCAGATGGAGCCGCGGTGGTGTGTGCAGTCTTAGCCCTCATCGCAACTTTATTACTTGGACTTGTGCTCTCGCGCGAAAAAGTGAAGTCGCCAAAGGGAACTCGCAGAGTAGGCGCGATGCAATTATTTCTTCGCGGCGCTGCTTCGATGATTGCAATTGGCGTGTCGTTGATCATCGCCAAGAGTGGCATGCCTGTCGTTGGTGGACTCGTGAGTGCATTTCCTGCGATTTTTCTAACGACGATGGTTGGTACTTGGATTTCGCAAGGACACGAAGTACCTGTTGGTGCGGTTGCGCCGATGGTGATGGGGGCGACGAGTGTTGGATTGTTTGCGTTATTGACGATTTGGCTTTTTCCGTTGATGGGGCCGATTCTTGGTGTGATTGTGGCGTGGATTCTTTCGGTTTCGTTTGTCACGGTGCCGTTGATGTATTCGATGCGTAATGCGCGGAGTTGAGATTTGAGTTGCGGACGCATTTGTAGATGCGGCCACAGCCACGGAGACAGCTACCGCCACGGATACTGACACAGCCACGGAGACAGCTACCGCCACGAATACTGACACAGCCACGGAATCGCATAAGTGTGCAGCCGTGGAAAGTCCTCTCGGGGCTCAGACAGTCCTCGGCGACCGACACGATCCATTCAATTGACGCTCGAATACAAGTTCCGTCGGCCGCCTGCGGAACTCGCCCGAGAGAACTTTCCAACGGCTGGGAACGCAAGGGGAAGAGCCGCGGATACAGCCACGGATACAGCGACTAACACAGCCACGGATACAGCGACTAACACAGCCACGGATACTGACACAGCCACGGATACTGACACAGCCACGGATACAACCGCGCTAGACCGAATGCGGTTTCTTTTTCGTGTCGTTGGTGAAAGTGAATGCCTTTCCTTGATAATCAACGCGAACCGTGTCGCCATCCTTGAATGTTCCGCCAAGGATTCCAGATGCAATTGCATTTTCAATCCGTTGCTGAATGACGCGTTTCAGTGGACGAGCGCCAAACTGAGGGTCGTAACCCTCTGACGCCAAAGCGTTGCGCGCTGCGGCGGAAACTTCCAATCCAAGCCCGCGCTGCACCAGTCGCCGACGCAGATTTCCGATTTGAATCTCTGCGATCTTTGCAAGTTGTTCGCGGTCAAGTTGGTGAAAGACAACGGTTTCATCAATGCGATTCAACAGTTCTGGTCGCATCGATGCTTTAAGCAATTTTCGCACATGCGCCTGAATCATTTCTTCAGGCTGCTGAGCTTCGGACATTTCAAGAATCGCAGAAGATCCGATATTGCTCGTCATCACGATAATTGTGTTGGCGAAATTGACGGTGCGTCCTTGACCATCTGTCAGTCGTCCATCATCGAGAACCTGCAACAAAACATTACTGACATCTGGATGCGCTTTTTCAAATTCATCAAAGAGCACAACACAATATGGTCGCCGACGAACAGCTTCAGTCAATCGACCGCCTTCGTCATATCCAACATAACCAGGGGGTGCGCCGATCAACCGCGCAACTGCGTGTCGCTCCATGTACTCACTCATATCGATGCGCACCATCGCATCTTGCGAATCAAAAAGCAATTCCGCAAGCGCCTTGCACAGTTCAGTCTTGCCAACGCCAGTCGGTCCCAGAAAAAGGAACGACCCGATTGGGCGATTTGCTTCGCCAAGTCCTGCTCGATTTCGTCGAACAGCTTCGGAGATAGCGCGCACCGCTTCAGATTGTCCGACGACTCTGCGTTGTAGGGCATCTTCAATATGTAAAAGTTTCTCGCGTTCGCTTTCGATCAGCTTTGACATTGGAATGCCTGTCCACTTCGCGACAACTTCGGCAATGGCTTCGGGATCGACTTCTTCTTTCACCAGCGCATTTCCAGATTGGATGCGCTTTCGCAGGGCTGTTTCCGCTTCATTGCGACGAAGTTCCATATCGCGAATTTCTCCGTGTTGAATGCGTGCGGCGCGTTCGAAATCTCCACGGCGCTGCGCTTGATCGAATTCAATACGCTTGGTTTCGATCTGTCGAGCGATGTCCTTGATTGCATCGAGTTCCTTCTTTTCAATCGTCCACTGCGCAGTCATTGTTCGATCTTGCTCGCGTTCGCCCGCCAATTCCTGATCAACGCCAGCAAGTCGCTGCGCACTCTGCGGATCTTTCTCGATTTGCAGTGCGGCTTTTTCGATTTCGAGTTTCGTGATGTGTCTGCGAATTGCGTCAAGTTCTACTGGCATTGAATCGTTTTCTATGCGCAAGCGACTGGCGGCCTCGTCGAGCAAGTCAATTGCTTTGTCGGGAAGAAAGCGATCACTGATGTATCGATCCGAAAGATTCGCTGCTGTGACAAGCGCTGAGTCTTGAATGCGGACTCCGTGATGTGCTTCGTATCGTTCCTTCAGTCCACGCAAAATCGCAATCGAATCTGCAACGCTTGGTTCGCCAATGAACACGGGACTGAAGCGGCGCTCGAATGCCGCGTCCTTCTCGACATGCTTTCGATATTCGTTCAGCGTTGTTGCGCCGATGCAGTGCAATTCACCGCGTGCGAGCGCTGGCTTTAAAAGTTGGCCCGCGCCGACAGCACCCTCGCCTTGGCCAGCGCCAACAATTGTGTGCAGTTCGTCAATAAAAAGAATGATGCGTCCCTCGCTCGATGCAACTTCGCGCAGAACAGCTTTCAGTCTTTCCTCAAACTCTCCGCGGAATTTCGCACCCGCAAGCAGTGCGCCAACATCAAGATTCACGATCCGTGAAGCGCGCATCGACTCTGGACAGTCACCATTGATGATGCGTTGCGCGAGTCCTTCGGCGATTGCAGTCTTGCCCACTCCGGGTTCGCCGATCAGCACTGGATTATTCTTCGACCGCCTCGACAAGACTTGCATACATCTGCGAATTTCTTCGTCGCGTCCGATCACAGGATCAAGCTTGCCACTTGCAGCAAGTTCGTTCAAGTCTTTTCCGTATTTTTTCAATGCTTCGTACGTGCTTTCTGCGCCAGGATCGTGAATGCCTTGCACTCCACTTGCTTTGCGAATATCACGCACTGCGGTTTCAAGATTTTTCGCATTCGCACCAACAGCGGCGAGAACATCTTGTCCTCCACCGCGCGTCTGTGCAATTGCAATCAGCAAGTGATCGCTGGAGACATATGTGTCCTTCATCTTCAGAGCGAGTCGCTCCGCAGCACCGATGACTTCCATCAATTCGCGCCCAGCAGTTGCAGTTGCGCCTTGGACGCGCGGTTGGCGAGATAATTGCGCGATGGCAGTCGAAGAAATACGCGCAGGGTCGAGTCCCGATTTCGCGAGCACGCTTGACGCTGGTCCATCCTTCTCGCTCAATAATGCAACGAGCAGTTGCAACGATCCAACTTCGCTTTGTTGATCACGCACAGCGTTGGCTTGAGCTTGCGAAAGGGCTTGTTGGGCGAGTGTTGTGAATTTCTCAGGGTTCATAGGAAGTAAGTAGAGCAATTACCGTGCCGAAATGATCAAATCGATCGACTAAGAAAACTCCACAAAAATTGATTCTATTCATGATTGTTCGACTGGAAAGCCTTCAGGAATCAGTTCGGGGCGGTCATTGATCCATCCTGTCAGCCAACGAAAGGCATCGATCAATCTCGGACCAGGGCGATTGAACATCTGATTTCCATCGACAAACACAACGCGACCGGGGCCATCCATATTCGCAGGAAGAAGTGGCCACCATTTTTGCGCTCGCAGTGTCGCGAATTCGGATCGAATGGCTGGAATGCCATATCCGCAGGGACAAATGATAATGCGTTGTGGCGCGGCTTCGATGATTTCTTCGGGGGATGCAACGCGACTTTTTGCACCAGGGAGATTGAGCGAATGCCTTCCGCCAGCTGCGATGATCATTTCGGGAGTCCAATGTCCACCAACAAATGGAGGATCCATCCATTCTAAAAATAAAACTTCTGGTCCTTCGATGAATGGATTGACGTGATCAACAGCAGTCCACCAGCCTTCGCGCATTTCAACCATTGCGCGCTCGGCTTGTTGCGTTCGTCCAATCGCTTCGCCCACCTTCAAACAATCATCAAGCACATTCCAAATCGATTTCGGATCAAGGCTGATGATCGTCGGCGATGGATTCATTTTCGCTGCGACTGCGCGAACTGTTCCCAGATCAATCGAACAAACATCACACAAGTCTTGCGTGAGAATCACATCGGGTCGAAGATCGCGCAGTGCATCTGCGTCGAGGGTGTACAAAGATTGATTCGCCGTCTTCCCACCGCTCAGAGCTTCGCGAACAGCTCGATCAATCTCCGCACTCGCTCCAATTCCCGTTGGCGAAGGTGTGCGCTGACCTGTGAGCACTGGTCTATCTTTGATTTGCGCAGGCCAGTCACATTCGTGACTTCGCCCAACCAAAAGATCTTCGCCACCGATTCGGCAGAGAATTTCAGTGGCTGAAGGAAGCAGGCTGACGACTCGCATGGGTAAGAACCATAGCGTTGGGAGCGAATTTGCGCTGAATTGGCTTTGGTCAATCTTGCAAAGCGATTTTGACAATGACCACTCTTGTGTCACAATTCACTGTCAATGCGTGAACTTCGCTATAAAAAGTCTGCTTTTTTCTTCTCGCTCGCCATCGCAGGAATCGTTGTCGCTGAAGTCATCCACACAACGGCCAATCCCTTCGGCGGCTTCTTTGGTTTGTGGGGTCCAGATGTTTTCGTCGGTCAATCCGTTGGCGGAAGATTCAGTGCAAATTCTGATTACACGCTTAGCCAAGTCAAGATTTGGTTTATGAATAATAGTTCGTCAATTCATCCCGCCGTAAAAATCACTTTACGAACCGATCACACTTCTGGAAGTGTGAGTGTTCCAAGCAACACGATTTTGGCGGAGTGGAATATCAACATTCAAGCACTCGGTTGGAATCCCGTGCAGGAAGTCCTCGTTTCAAATGGTGGCGTTGGTTTGCAAGCTGGTCAAAAATATTGGATCGTCGCACAATCAAACAGTCCCAGTGGAGTGAACGCAATTTGGAATTTTGCATCAGTTGGCAACACATTCAGCGCAACAACAATGCCAAATGGAGTGACGTGGCAACCTGGCGGAAGCGGCGCAGCGCTGACGCTGACTGTCGAGGGAAATCCTGGTCTTCCAAACCCCGCAGATATCAATCACGATGGTTTGGTCAACGGTAGCGATCTTGCCGCAGTCCTGAGCGCGTGGGGGATTTGCGCGAATTGCCCAGCGGATATAAACCATGATGGCCAAGTTGATGGCGTTGATCTTGCTGCATTGTTGTCTGCGTGGTCAGCCTAAAGCGCAACAAAGAATTGTCAGGCGAACTGGGGATCCTAGATTCGAACTAGGACAAACTGAGTCAGAGTCAGTTGTGCTACCGTTACACCAATCCCCAAAGTGACTGGCTTTCAATACTAGCGAAGTCCTCTTCATTTCACATATTCCACTTTCGATGATCTCACTCCTCAATCGTTGTCCCCGAAGCAGATCAACGCCAATTTTGGCGGGAATTCTCATCGTATTCGCACTTGTGTTTGCTTCTGGGTGTATTTCGAAGCCGATTCAAATATGCACGCTTGATGCGGTGACGGGCGCTCCAATTGCAGATGTTGACATTCGCCAACACTCAGTGCGCTTTTTTAGTTTTTTCCCCAAGAAGGGCAAAGCGCCCAAGACTGATGCGGACGGCAAACTCGATCTCGTATTGAAATCTCGATCGACATGTCTCGCAGTGTTACGACCGGGATATGTGCCGACGCAAGTTTCGATTATCCCCGAGCCCAAGGGGCGTTTGCCGAAATTGGAACCCACCACACTGGAGATAGATATTTCGCCGTTGAACTCTGTTGAATTTGAATCGCTCGCAGATCGTGCAGTAGTCAAGGTTCAATTGATTCCAATTGTTCAAGAAATGGTTCGTGTGACTGTTCGCGACGAACAAGGCGCGCCGCTGGAACATGTCGAAGTGATTCTCGAGACCAGTCTCTTTCTTCCCAAGGATGGAGTCGAAGCGGAGTGGGGGCTTCCTCCGATAGAGCGAATTGCCACCGATGCATCTGGAAACGCAAATGTGACAGCGCACAGAGGTTTGAAAAATTACATCTATGTTCGAATGCTTGGCCGTGAAAGCCAGCGTGTCGCATTGGATCGACTCGCAGATCGCAAGAATGTCGACATCACTCTTCGGTCAATCTCATCGAAACTCGCTGTCATTCGAGTGATCGACAGCGAGAGCGGATCGCCGATCGCCGGTGCCGATGTGGAACTCGGCAAGCAATTCGACGGTATCGGCCGTGATCCCAATGGTTGGTCAGTCAAGACTGATGCGAATGGTTGCACTCCACAGGTGTTGATGCCAAATTTTTCAGATTTAATCGTGACGGCATCTGCCGAAAAATATCAGGCACGACGCAGTTCGCTACTTTGGACCTCACTTTCCACCGAAAAGCCCTTTGAGATCAAACTCGATCGCAAATGATTATCCATATGGATGTTCTTGTTGCGGTGACTGAAAGTTTCGCAGAATCGTTTATTCTCTGAACTATGCGATCATTCAAGCCAAATCACCGGAGCATTTTGGTCGGTCTGATTTTGGGAGCGATCGCAGGAATTGCAAGCCACGAAATTGCTGATCGATCGCAAGTTTTCAGCGGTTGGCTGACCTTCACAACTGACACGATCGCATATCCGATCGGACAGATTTTTTTGCGATTACTTTTTCTTGTGGTTGTGCCATTGGTCTTCGCATCGCTTGCAGCGGGAGTCGCCAGACTTGGGGACCTTTCCAAACTCGGACGGATCGGAGTTCGTACTCTTGCATTTTTTTTGCTGACCACTTCTTTTTCTGTCGTACTCGGTCTTGGAGCAATGGACCTCTTTCGGCCCGGAAGTGGTTTCAATCCTGAAACGCGCACCGAGTTGATGGAGACATTCGCGCAAGACTCTGCGAAACTGGTCGAGAAGGCGACAGCGCAGGAGGTCGAAACCACCATTATGCGCGTCAATCAGATTCTGGACATGTTTTTGCCGCGCAACATCATTGGCGCAATCACCCAGATGCAAATGCTGCCATTGATCGTCTTTGGAATTTTATTTGGTATCGCCCTCAGTGTGCAATCACCTCGACGCAGAGATGAGATGACGACATGGCTTGACACGATCTCGGATGCGATGGTGACGATCGTCGGATTTGCAATGCGTATCGCGCCATACGCTGTCTTTTGCTTGATTTTCGTGGTGATGAGCAAGTTTGGCGCGCAATTACTGGTCAAACTTTCTTTCTATGTGCTGATCGTGATCGGCTGCTATCTGATTCAATTATTCGTCCTCTATCCGATATTGCTGCGAACAGTCGTGAAGAGAAATCCAATCGATTTTTTGCGCCGTTCAATTCCAATTATGGTCACAGCATTTTCGACTTCATCGAGCAATGCAACATTGCCGACATCGATACAAGTGAGCCAGCAAGATTTGGGAATTCGTCCAACTGTCGCAGGATTCGTCTTGCCGCTTGGAGCGACCATCAATATGAATGGCACGGCACTCTTCGAAGGATGCGTTGTGTTGTTTGTTGCGCAAGTCTTCGGCATCGAACTTTCCTTTGCAAAGCAGGTGCTCGTGCTTGTGTTGTGCGTTGTCAGTTCGATTGGAGTTGCGGGCGTTCCAGGAGGGTCGCTTCCCCTCTTGATGATTGTGATGGCACAAGTCGAAGTTCCTGCCGCTGGAATTGCCATCGTGCTTGGTGTTGATAGATTGCTCGATATGGGGCGAACTGTGGTCAATGTCATGGGCGATATCGTGACCGCGGCATATATTGAAAGCGCGGAGCAACGTGCGGATTTGCGTGCAGAGCTTCGACAAAATTGACACGTAGATAAAGCGCAAAATATTTCCAAACTCGATGCAAACTTCAAAAAACTCCTCGACTGCAACGATCACTTTGCCTATTCTCTTGTAATGATCGACAGTGCAACCAAACCTCTTGGCTCTGAAGCAGTCACCAACGGAATCCGCATTCAAGTTGTCCCGAGTTTCATCGACGCTCATTCGGATGTTGAACGGGGTCGATTTATCTTTTCATACAAGATTCAGATGACCAATGAAGGTGCGGAACGTGTTCGACTGGTCAGCAGGACATGGAAGATTGTTGATGCTGACGGATCGCACAATGAAGTCAACGGGCCTGGCGTTGTTGGTCAACATCCCGATTTGGCAGCAGGCGAAACATTTGAGTATTCCAGTTTTTGCCCATTGCCCACACCATGGGGAACGATGGAAGGACACCTTCTCTTTGAGCGCGAAGACAAGTCAACTTTCGAGGCGCAGGTCGCTCGTTTTTATTTCGCCGCGCCAATGACTTGAAAGAGTTTGTAGATCGTTCGCTTCATTCGACGGAATCTTTTTTCAGCGGTATTCTTGACCTCAATGGAATCTGGCGCTGAAGGTGAAACAAAAATTTTCAGGACACAAGCGATCCAATCGGTGGGCGGACGCAACCGACTCAATTCCCTCAGCCCGATGATCACTCCTCACATGTGGGTGCTGACATCAGCACTTGGATTTCTCTTGTTCGCAGTCGCGATTTGGGGATTCGCAGGGCGTATTCCGTTGACAGTGGAAGGTCAAGGAATTTTTGTGCGCGGCGAGCGATTAGATACGGCGAACGCTCCTTCCGAAGGTTTGATTCGGAACATGCACAAGAAAAATGGAGATCAGGTCAAGGCAGGTGATTGCATCGCCACAATTTGTAAGAGTGCAAATTCTACAGAAGAACTCGCACAAGTCCTCGCTTCCGCGGATGGAGTCGTTGTATCGATTGAAGCCGAAGATTGGGACTTTGTCACAAACGGTCAAATTATTGCGGTGATTGCCACAGGGAATATCAAACCAATCTGCATCGGATTCGTTTCGTTGGCCGAAGGAAAGCGTGTCGTTGAAGGAATGCCAGTTCGAATTTCGTTCAG
>CAMBWI010000032.1 GCA_945871445.1 Singulisphaera sp. GP187
TGCTTCCCCAACGGTTTCTGCTTGATCATGTCGCAGGCAGATGCAACGGCCGCAGGAGCGAATTGGCGCGGCGCTGGCACGACCTGTGCAGACAGCAATGGCAACGGAACTGCAGATGCATGCGAACTTCACCCCGGCGATCTGAATGGAGATCAATTGGTGAATGGCCAAGATCTCGCGATTCTTCTCTCCGCTTGGAACTCTACGAGCGGCGGACCTGCGGATATCAATCACGACATGATTGTCAATGGGGTGGACCTTGCAATACTTTTGAGCGATTGGACAGGCTGACGATTCAAGGGGATACTTGCAATACCTGGAGAGGTGTCCGAGCGGTTGAAGGAGCTAGTCTCGAAAACTAGTGTGGGCCTTGTGCTCACCGTGAGTTCGAATCTCACCCTCTCCGTTTTTGAAAATCCGCATCAGCGGTTTTTCTGTTTTATCCGCTCGTGCGAGCAAGTTCGCCTGCAACTTGGGCATCAGAGGTCTTCACCCATCCTGATTGTCCATCCACCAATCGAATTCGATACCAACCCGGTCGCATTTCAAGCATCGTGAATTCTGATCCACGAGTGAGTGGTTCAGTGAAGGCAGGTGCAAATCCGTCGCCATTGCCCTTGCGCGCAACAACTTGATCATTCACAAGCACGCCCGGCGGATTAATTTCACGACGTATCGCATCGACTCCGACAGTCAAGGAAAGTCCAAGACAGATCGCAGATGCAGAGATGAGCAGTGGGCGCCAGTGGACTCGAGCGATCCATCCACAGAGAATGCCAGCAACCACAATTCCCCAAAGAATTGTCCATGCAATGAATGCGCCCCAAACTCGAGTTGGAAAAGAAATCCATTTCCAAAGTGATGCGACTCGATCGAGGAACCCACTTTCTATTTCAGGCGTCGCGCCATCTGCAACCAGCGAACGTGCGTGAGCCAGATTGGCAGCAATGCGCGAATCTCCTGGCAAGAGCCGCTGCGCTTGCAAGTATGCGCCGATGGCTCGACCAAGATCGTCAGATTGCACGAGCGAATTGCCAAGATTGAAGAACAGTTCTCCGTTGGAAACTCCGCTGTCAACAATGCGCTGAAATTTCCCAGCGGATTCACGAAAGAGTTCACGCGCTTGTTCTGGATCGTTTACGACTAAGGCTGTCGCTTCGTCATATTTACTCTGCGCTTCGATTGCAATGACAAGGTTTGCTTCTTCACTCACCTGAGGTATGGTCAAGATTTGCGCTTGTGCAAATTGTGGGAAAAAACACAGCATCGCTGAAAATACGAGTGCAAGTATTTTCATGATCGCTTCTCCTGCCAAGAAGTATTCATGTGTACGTCGCGCGCCTTTCGCCAGTCAAGTTTTTCAAGTGCTTGAATGCACGACTTTGCATCTGCAATCGATTGGGCAGTGGTGTCAGAATGAGTGCCTGCAGAAAAACGAGAACGCTCGAATTGCTCGAGAAGCCGATCGACTTTTTCACACAACTCTGTTGAAGCATTTGCGTTGATCATCGAACGCCGCGCTTCGCTACGAGTGACGGTTCCGCTGGGTTGATTGATGCGATCTGCGATGTAACCCACAAGGGCTGTTGCGCCATCTCCGCTCGCCAATCGTTTCTTTGCAACATTGCGTGCGCCATACTCCTTTGCGAAAGCAACATCTCCGGTGAATCGATCTCTTCGCCGCTGAACAAGAAGAATCGCCGCACAAGCAATCGGAGGCATTAAAAACATTGCAAACCCAGTGTAAATTCCAATACTTCCAGAGTGATCTCCAACCATTGCAAGGGTCGGCACAACATTTGCCGTCAATCCACCTTCAGTCGCTGTGAGTTGCTTGGCGGGAGTTATTCCTCCAGTTGAAGTCCCCAAGATTGCATCAGTTGCAATCCGTTCAGATGCGACAACTTTGATATCAATAGGATTCGTCGATGCGGTTCGATACTCACCAGCGACAGTATCGAACCATGAAAATTCGATTGGTGGAATCTTGTCGACACCCGCTCGAGTCGGGCGAAGTGTTTGGGTAAAGGTCTTTGTGTTTCCTTTGATAGAACCCGCCAGTGGAGCTGTCGGCATTCGGAAGTCAGATCGAATAGTCGGGAAATCCAACTCTGGTGCTTGAACCGATTCGAGATTGCGAGTTCCCGAGAGGTCTGTCAATTTCATTGTGAGTGTGATCGGATCGCCAACGGCAACGCTGAGCGGTTTGGCTGAAGCATCGATTGTAAATGAACCAACAGCTCCTTTGAAAGATTTTGGCTGGCCATCAGTTGGCAGTGGTAGGACTTCGATATTTCGAACTGTCGCATTCGCGCTGATCGGCTTTGTCGCAGAAACTGAAAGTTCACTTCGCCCAACGAAATCACGAGCTGCAGTGATTCGAGTTGGATAATTCCAAGCAATGTTCATTTCGCTAAAATCAGGAATGCCACTGCTTGCAGGAATGATTTGCGTTTCTATTTCATAGATCAGATAGGAACTTCCATTGATCAGTTCTTCACGCCCGACTGGTCTTTGTCGATTTTGGGATAATTCCCGGAGTCGCTTGATAAATGGGCCGAAATGAGATCGTTCCTGATTGATGAATTGCCACATATCTCCTTCGCCGAGGGTTACGCGATGCTCCGGGCTTTGAAATGGTTTCACCAGAATGCGAAGGGTGATATTGAGTGGTTGACCGATCCAAGATTTCGTTGAATCGCCGATGACTTCAACGCTCAAGAGATCACCAGTCGTCGACACAGAGGAAGATATTGATGTGGGTTCGATACTGTGCTTCACCCCATCGACCACGATGCTGATAGGGGGGATATTGATGATGCCTGCAACAGAAGGAGTGATCATGATGGTGATCGTTGTCGTGTTGTTTCGAGTCGTCTTGCCATTGATGATTTGCATGGAGTTCATCGTCTGACGCCCTGGCTGGATTTCGAAATCAAGTCCAGCGACTTGCGGCAGCACCGGTTCTCCGATGACCTCACCATCACGCACGATGATCTTGAGAATGGATGGACTGCCAATCCAAGTCTCGCGTGGAGATATGGAAAATTCAACATCCGCAGCGATTGCGCTCGCACAAATTGATAGTGCACATAAAGCGCAGGTGAGTAATTGACGGAGTGTCGTTTGCATGGTTGTTGTCAATTTCATCAGTAGATCTATAATTTCGACTTTAAATTTACCAGTCCTTACTCGCAGGCGTTCGTCTGGCCGGTTTGGCGAGATCTTTCGCATCCTTATCTTCCTTGCGAGACTTTTCTCGGTCACGGACTGCTTGCAATAAACGCTCTGCTTCCTGTTTGGTCAATGGCGCATCTTTGATTGGTTCGCCAGCTTGCGTTTGAGTTGAATTTCCCTGGGGATCTTGATCAGATTGCTTTCCTTCCTGCTTTTGCGCTTCCGCTTTGCCATTTTTCGATTCATCAGGCTTGGATTTTTCTGGCTTCGATTCGGATGCCTTCTTTTCTTCTTTCTGTTGGGGCTTGTCGCCTTCTTTCTGTTCGTCGTTTTCATCACCGCTCTGATTTTGGTCTTTTTGTTCTTTCTCTTCTTGGCCTTGACCATCCTCTTTCGGCTCACCATCCTTTGGTTGATCTTCTTTCGGTTCGCCTTGGTCTCCCTTTTGTTGATCTTGCTGATCGCCGGTTTGATCGCCTTCTTTCTTGTCTTGATCTTTTTTGTCTTGATCTTTTTTCTCTTCTTCTTTCTTCTCCTCGTCACTCTTTTCCTGATCCTGCTTCTCTTCCTTCTTCTCTTCTTCCTTTTTCATTTCCTCAAGAATTTTCAGCAGGCGTGTAGCAGCTTCGGCGTTGTATCTCGCATCGACATCTCCCTGATCGGCCGATGCAGCATCTTTGAAATGTGTCAAAGCAGTCGTCGCCGCCTGAATAGCCGATTCGATCGCTTCCTTTCGCTTTGGATTTTCTTGTCCTTGGGCAGTTGCGCCTGCGGGTTCTTTGAAATCATCAGAGTCGATGATTGCAATTGCACCGCTATACGCAACATCGCCCTGATTGAACATGGCTCCTTCAGCCACAGACGGATCACCAATTTGGCCTGCTGCCGCAAATGATTCAGAAGATTCCGGGAGGTTTTTACCCTTGTATTGAGCCACTCCCAGATTGAATTTTGCGAGAGCATTCGAAGGATCCGCGACACTCGCTTGTGCGTAAGCGCGTTCAGCCGCTGCATAGTCGCCTGCTTGCATTGCTTTTCGTCCCTCGGTGACTGCGACTCGAAAAACTGCAGGATCTGCGACCTTTCGAGGCTCAAAAGTGGGCTTCGTATTCTTCGAAGGAGTCGTCACGGATGGAATTTCAGCAGGAGTTTGACTTTGTTGAGAACTTGCTCCCATCGCAAAGATTGTGCTTGTCAGAACAAATGTTCGAATCAAATCACACGATCGTAGTTTCATGCCACACCTCTTTCCACCGCGAGTTTCGTTGCATCCGTAACTTCTGAGCGACGCTTGATAGTTTTTCGATCTGGAACAAGACATTCCAGCACAATGAGTATGAGCGCAAGGCCCGCGGGCCACTGAAATCTTGGAATGGAACGCTGAATTGTCGATGTCTCAAATTCGCCGCGTTCCAGATCTGCAAACGATCTTCGCAGAATGTCGCCAAGATCCACTTGTGCCGTTCCTGCTGGAACAAACAATCCGCCTCCACTTTGTGCAATATCACGAAGCGTGTTGGTATCCATCCTTGACCAAACTTCTTGGCCTTCGTGAACCATCCATGTTCGATCTCCGCCACTCTCAACTGGAATCCGACCGCCGTCGCGAGAGTCGCCGATGCCTACGGTCACAATTCGAATACCTTGCGTTTGGTAGATTTCCTTCGCGACAGCAACGGGATCGCTTCCCATGTCTTCCCCATCAGTCAGAATCACAATTGCACGGCCAGCAGTTGCGTCACTGGAAAAACTTTGAGCCGCAACTCTGATCGCATCGCCAAGCATCGATCCGCCGCGTACTGATTCTTTGGGGCGAAGATCGTCGACGCTGGTCATAAACGCGCCATAATTGAGAGTCAATGGAGTGCGCATCACCGCAACTCCTGCAAAGTCAACAAGTCCAACACGATCTCCAGCCATCTGTCGAATCGCATCGTCAATAAATAATTTGGCTCGATTGAGACGGTTTGGAGTTGCATCTTCGGCAAGCATCGAACGACTGACATCGACGACAAACATTACATCTGCACCACGCCGCTTGATTTCCTCGCTTTCGGTTCCCCATCTTGGATCGACCATCGCTGCAACCAATGCAAGCATCGCAAGGATCAGCAACGTGTATCGCAGGGCAGGGCGTAAGAGAGAAAACTCGGGAGCAATCTTTGAGAGCAACTTTGCGTCGATCATTGTGCGCAGTGCGCGTCGTCGCCACGCAACTGCCATTGAAGCGACGATCGCCAGTACTGCAACAAGCCACATCCAATTCAGCGCTGAAAGATTGTTGAATTCGATTTCCATATTTGTCAATTCACACTCCGAAAGCGGGTGGTTGCCAAGAGAAGTTCAGCACACAACAACAATAAAACGCCTCCGAGGAGTGGGGGAAATCGAAAGCCTGCAAATCGAAAAGGCTGTACAGCAAGATCTGTGTAATGCATCGACTGTCGTTGTTCGGTCTTGGACTTTTCCATTTTGTCGATCTGTTCATAGATTGCACGGAGACTGCCTGTATCGGTCGCGCGGAAATATTCTCCGCCAGTTCGTTTTGCCAAGTCCTTCAATAGAACCTCGTCGATTGTCACAGGCACATTGCGTATGATTTGCTGTCCAAAGGGGTCAACTCCGACAGGAAATGGGGCAGTTCCTTTACTGCCGACACCAATGCAATAAATTTTGATTCCATAAGTTGCAGCGAGATCAGCGGCGACGCGGGGATCAATATCGCCAGCATTATTTTCTCCATCGGTCAACAAAATGATCGCTGCACTTTGAATCGGTTGTCGACCTTTCTCCATTGGCGCATTTTTCATCGCATCACGGAGTCGATCAACACCAAGCGCAACAGCCTCGCCGATTGCCGTTCCATCTTCAGTTTGGTCTGATGCAGTTTGAACTTTGTTCAGAACATCCACCACATATCCGTGATCAAGCGTCAAAGGCGACAAACTGTCGGCATATCGTGCAAAGGTGATCAATCCAACGAGATCGTCTGGTCGTCCATCCAAGCCTTGGCCACCCTGGATGAACGCACTTCCGACATTTTTCACGGCGTCGAGGCGATCGACTTGCTTGCCATCCAATGTGAAGTCCATTGCACGCATCGATCCAGATCGATCGACCAAGAATTGTAGCGCAGCACCTTCGACGAAGACTTTCGTTTGTTGATTGGCTATGACGGGACGAGCGAGACAGAACGCGAGAAGAATGATTGCTGCACCTCGAAAAACAGGAACGATCCACCGCAATCGCATCGCCATTGAAACTCCAGCTGCAGAAATGAGCTCTTGCGATGAATATCCAATTCGCACTCGACGCCGTGGAGAGAGAAAACGCCAAAAAGCAAGCGGAGCGAGAAGCGTCAATGGCAGAAACCAAGAAGCGAGCAACAGGAAGGATGTCATGACTTGACCTCCACTTTTTCCTCTTCCACATTCACCGCGGAGGTTGTCTCTCTGACGAAGCCCCGTGCCGCATCCAACCCATTGATGCAATCGTTGTTTGCTGGACGATGAGCGGCGAATTTGACCATATCAGCCGCTCGCAGAAAATCTGTCAGAAGATGGCGGTGTTCAGCACCAATAAGAGGATGCTGGCTGGCTTGAGCAAGAAATTCCTTGGTGGTTTGATCGGGAGCAGCGATTTGGAATCTTTGCTCGACATACTCGCGAACAATTGCAGAAAGTCGAACCCAGAAGAGATGCAGTTCTCCTTGTTGGACCAGTCCATCTCGGTCAAGTCGATTCAGTTCTTGGAGCGCCCATTCATCTGGAGGCATTCCTTTCTCCACGATTGCGCGTTGACGCATTCTCAATGTCAGCAGTAATAAGGCCAACAAAACAACCGCCGCAAGAGCAATGATCCACCACCATGATCTACCGAAGTCGATGTTGATTTCGCCTTTGATATCTCGAAAGACATGAGGATCAAACTCTGCACCAATCAAACTGACAACTTCGATCATCGCTGGACCAACGGAAAGCGTCTGCTCATCGCCATTCAAATCTTTCCACTTCACTTCGATCGGCGGCAATTCGATCTCTCCACTTTCATATGTTGAGGCGCTGAATGAGATGATCGATATTCTGTTTTCGCCTTCTCGGCGTGTCGATCGCTGAATATCTCGAATGTCAAACTCTCCAAGAGTGGGAGTGATTTCTGGAATCGAAAGATTTGCACCATCCGTTGCCGTGATTGTCAGCGTGAATGGAATCGCCTTTCCAACTTCAATCACATCAGCTGGGGTTGCAAGTGCCGCACTGACTGCGCCGTTTTCAGCACGAATATCAATTGGGCGTGCAGGGCGAGAAGCCACCTTTGATGGCGGAGGCTTCGTTGGCGCTTGGTTTGCGAGGGGGCTTTGCGAAGTCGGGGGAGTTGTGGAAAGCACAGGGCTCTGTGCAGCGCTCATTCCAAATGCACTCAAGCAGAATGATGCAATGAGGGTACAAGCGCAGTTCATCTGCTTCCTCTTGCCTCTCGTTTTCGGAAATAAGCGATGATCGGCTCTACATAATCGACGCCCGTTTCGATCATCAATGGATCGATTTTCATTCTTCGCAGCGCGAGTTCAAATTGCAGCGCTCGCAATTCTCCTTGTCTACGAAAGGCATCGCGCACTTTTCGACTCGAAGTGTCAACGATGACACGCTTGCCAGTTTCTTCGTCAGTCAGTTCGATCATGCCAATCTTGGGCAGTTCGCGTTCACGACGATCAAAAATCGATACGGGAATCACATCATGTCGTCTTCGGGCGATCGTCATCGGTGTTTCCCAGCCTTCATCAAGGAAATCGCTTACTACAAAGACCACCGCTCGACGCTTCTGAATGCGATTCAATTCATCAATCGCCGCGGCGATATTGGTTCCAGTTCCGACGGGCTTATGCGCCAATAAATCCCGAACAATGCGAAGAACGTGGCGTCTTCCTTTGCGTGGCGGAACATATCGCTCGATTTGATCGGTAAATAAGAGCAAACCAACCTTGTCATTATTTCGAGTTGCACTGAATGCCAGCGTCGCAGCGACTTCAGCGACGAGTTCTCGCTTGGTCTGAGCATTCGAACCAAATGAAAGTGATCCAGAGAGATCGATCGCAAGCAACACGGTCAGTTCTCGTTCTTCACGGAAGAGTTTGACATGTGGACTGCCAGCGCGAGCCGAAACATTCCAGTCGATCGTTCGAACATCATCTCCTTCCACATACGGACGAACTTCTTCGAATTCCATTCCGCGCCCCTTGAAGGCGGAGACATATCGACCTGCAACTGCTTCTTGAACCACACGAGATGTGCGGATTTCAATCCTGCGAATTTTCTGGATGGTTTCTTTTGTCAGCATGGGTTTGTTCCCTCGCCTAGTCGCTCTTTCGCCGTTTCAGTCAATGAAATGAAATGTGAAATTGCTGCGACTTTGCATTTAGGGGACTGGCACGTGATCAAGAAGTGTTCGCACAATATCGTCGGCTGTTTTTTCGACTGCTTCCGCTTCATATGAAAGTCCAAGCCGATGACGAAGAACATTTGGCGCAACATCTTTCACATCTTGCGGAACGGTATATCCGCGTCCATCTAAAAAAGCCTTTGCTTTGGCGGCTAATGTCAGGGAAATCGTTGCACGCGGCGAGCATCCATATTGCACGAGTCCTTCAATTGGAACCTTATGTTTCTTTGGGTCGCGTGTTGAAATGACCAGTTCGACAATGTAATCCTTCATTCGATCATCCATAAAAATCTGATCGACAAGCAGACGAGCGGTCTTGATATCGCCTGGATTCATCACTGGGTCGACTGTGAGCTTGTTCTGCGTGTTTGCCATTCGATCAAGAATCAATCGCTCTTCCTTTGGCGATGGATACTTCACGATCAATTTCATCGCAAAGCGATCGACCTGCGCTTCGGGCAGGGGATATGTTCCTTCTTGTTCGATTGGATTCTGAGTCGCAAGCACCAAGAATGGGTCTGGCAGCGGATAGGTTGTTTCACCAATGGTGACTTGTCTTTCCTGCATCGCTTCGAGCAATGCTGACTGCACCTTTGCTGGGGCGCGGTTGATTTCATCCGCAAGAATAATGTTGGAAAAAATTGGTCCATGCTTGACGACAAACTCGCCAGTGTTTGGCCGATAGATCATTGTTCCAATCAAGTCGGCTGGCAAAAGATCTGGCGTAAATTGAAGTCGTCGAAATCCAGTATTGATTCCTTTGGCAAGACTGCTTACAGCCATCGTTTTCGCAAGGCCAGGAACGCCTTCAATCAAGACGTGACCGTTCATAAGCAAACTGCAAAGCAACCCTTCGATCAAGGAATCTTGGCCAACGATGACTCGTTGAATTTGATCGACAAGGTGGCGGAATGGACGACTCGCTGCTTCAACTTGGTGTTCGAGTTCGACGATATCTCTTTGTGATGTGGACATAATTTGGTTGATCCTCTTTCTACGACTTCCCCAGAATTTGGTTCGGTTTCGTTTCCAAGAGGATATTCGAAGTGTAAAATCGTCAAATATGGAATCACCTCTTCGAATTGGTTGGATTGGGAGTGGGGTTATGGGCAATTCAATGGCTGGCCATCTCCTGGCGGCTGGTCATTCGCTCACCGTTCACTCTCGAACCAAATCTCGCGCTTCTGGACTACTCAGTCGTGGAGCATCCTGGGCAGAGACTCCCGCGGAGGCAGCATCTGGTCAGGATTTTCTGTTTTCGATGGTCGCACTTCCAACTGATGTCGAATTCGTCCATCTTGGACCAGTTGGCACATTGACCGCATCGAAGATCCCAAAGTTTCTTGTCGACATGACAAGCAGTCGTCCTTCACTTGCTCGGAAGATTGCAGAGGTTGCAAATCAGCGAGGATCATTCGCATTGGATGCGCCAGTCACGGGTGGAGATATTGGTGCGCGAAATGCGACGCTTTCGATTCTTGTTGGCGGAGATGCAAAAGCATTCGAGCAAGTTCTTCCACTGTTCAAACTGATGGGAAAAACAGTTGTTCGCCAAGGTGATGCTGGTTGCGGTCAACAAGCAAAAGTTGTCAATCAAATTCTCATCGCATCGACGATGATGGGCGTTTGTGAAGCATTGCTTTATGCCCGTGAAAGTGGACTCGATCCAGAGCGAGTTCTCGAATCAGTCTCTGCTGGAGCAGCGGGAAGTTGGTCGCTTACAAATCTCGCCCCTCGGATTCTTAAAGGTGATTTCGAGCCAGGTTTCTTCATAGATCATTTTCTGAAAGATCTTGGGATCGCACTCGAAGAATGTCACGCCAACAATCTGCACGTTCCTGGGCTTCGGTTGGCGGAGAGCCTCTATCGCAAGGCCCAAGCGGCAAACCACGGTCGGAAGGGGACTCAGGCGCTTTTTATGCACTACACCTCTGAGAAGGTCCAGCCAACCTGATTTGTGCCAAAGAAGCGGTGTGCTTGCATAAAGTGGGTTTCTACGGTACGATTTTCAATCCTCCTCGGAGCCTAAATATGACACTCACCGCTGGCAAAACTGTCACAATCTCAGTCACGAAACTTCCTGCCGAGGCGAAGCATCGCAAGACGATCGAGCGATTGATGCGCTTGCAACCATCCATTCAGCGAACTCTGTCTCGTGTCGCTCGCGAACGAGGCCGCAACAATCCAGAAAATCAACGAGGTGGTCGTATGTGGATCTCACGCATCCCTGCAACGCGTTGCGTTCGCGCAGAGGTTGGTGCAAAGTTCAAAATTAAAGTGACTCCAAAGATCATTCCAGATGTGATGGCAGTTCAGCGATTTATCGCTGTCGCCTGATCAGCTCGCGCTGATCGCTTGCCAAATCGGCATAACAAGATGTGGAATTGCGCGTTGTTCTGCAAGTCTCTCTGCGTGTCCGCAGAGTGTCGCAAATATTGTTGGCAGTTCATCAAGTGACGCGAGTGGCCCATTGCGACGCACCGTCAGATAGACGCTGATCGGATCTGCAGTCGGTGAACGCGCAGCATCTGTACGGTGCGGTCGTGTCTTGACTTCAAATGATGCCTGCAATTCCCGCCCTTGCGTGAGTGAGATGCCAACGAAAGGTTGCACATCAATCGGTTGATCGTGGTCGCAGTCCAAGAGAGAGCCAAGTGGACTATTTGCCAAGAGCGCTTCATAGACGATTTCATCTCGATGTGATGCAGTTTCAATATCAAAGCCGAAGACCAACTCGATGTGGTCAATGTCGAGCGGGCTTATCGAAAGAAACCACGGCGCAGTTTCTAAAACTGCGCGATGAATTTTATACCCTTCATCAGTCGATTTTGGATTCACGTGCCCGCTGCGTATCGATGTCTGCCGCAGGGCAACCCACAGAAAATCCTGTTCTTCCTCTGCGGATTCGAGTGCGATCTCGCCATCAACTCTGCGAACGCGTTTCAGCCTAGGCAATTGCAGACGCAATCGATCAAAGAGTTCAAGAGTTGGCTCTCTCGCATTGGGGAGATCCATCTTGAGCGCAATTTTCTGATTGATACAGAAGTCGCTACAGAATGTGCCAAAGGCGGACATAGCACAAAGAATAAGTGTTCATTTCGCAGGGGGGAATTACCGACTGGTAATCCACGAAGCGATTTTGGCCCAATCATCGAGTCCAGAAACCAGTAAATCAGGTTTGTGCGTCTCTAATTCTGCGATTGGATGATTTCCAGTCGCCACCGCAATCGCCAAACATCCGTTGAAATGAGCGCAGTCCACATCCAAAGGAGTATCGCCGATCACGATTACTCTGGAAGTGTCGATGCCATGACCCATTCTCTCGCTGTATCTACGAATCGCAACTGGTGGAAGTTCCCGACGATGGTGGCCATCGTCAGCCCAAGCGTTGTGCTGGAATGGGGCAAGCGAAAATCCCGCTTGTTCGACTTTCAGCCTGCCAGTGTGTTCGTAATTTCCAGTGAGCAGACCCAGACTAAGCCCACTCTGTGCGTGGAGAGCGTCAATCAATTCTTGCGCACCTTTCAATGCGTGTGCGCGCGAGTTCTGCGAAAACCCATGTCGCAGGTGCCTGCCATAATTTTCGCGAAAGACTTCGTGAATCTCGGCGGTTGGTTCGACGCCGCCTCGTGTCATGAGATCGCGCCAAATCAAACGATCAAGCCGGCCCGAAATAGAAATGCCATCAAATGAAAATGTTTTCGTTGGGAAAAGTTCATGCGCAGTTGCAAGCATCGCAGCCATTCCAGCACCTTCGGTGCGCAACAACGTTCCATCGATATCAAACAGGACGAGCATAAATTTTATGTGTGACAGGGTTCGGCAGCGACCGCGGCAACAATCTTTGACGCTGCGTCGGTCAAGTCTGTGGCAGATTGCATCGTGGGAATATTGGCGCGCGCTTCGTCAAGAATGCGACGAGCCTCGATGACATTTGTTCCTTCGAGGCGAACGACCAACGGCACACGGAAGCCGATTGTTTTCGCTGCCCCAACAATGGCGCGAGCGATACGGTCACATTGCATGATTCCGCCGAAGATATTGACCAAAACACCTTTCACTCGATGATCACTGAGAATGATTCGGAAAGCTTCAGTGACAGCTTCTTCGGTCGCGCTTCCGCCGACATCGAGAAAATTCGCAGGTTCTCCGCCGTGCAATTTGATGATGTCCATCGTGCTCATCGCCAATCCTGCGCCATTGACGAGGCAACCAATGTTGCCGTCAAGGGCAACATACGAAAGCCCAAATTCTTGCGCACGAATTTCCGCGGCATTCTCCTCTGTCGGATCGTGCATTGCAGCAATGTCTGAATGTCGAAAGAGTGCATTGTCATCGAAGTCAAACTTTGCATCGATCGCCATCACTTGTCCATCGGGATGAACATCGGTGGAAGGAGTCAAGACAAGCGGATTGACTTCAACCAAGCTTGCATCTGTCGTGCGCTGTAGTGCGCTCAATTTTGTGAAGACATTGATCGCCTGCTCAATCGCTTTGCCTTTGAATCCAAGCGCCAGCGCAACTTCGCGAGCTTGAAATGGTTGCAGGCCAACGATCGGGTCGAGCGGAATTCTTATGATTGCATCAGGACGAGTCTCTGCGACCTTTTCAATCTCAACGCCACCTTCTGCGCTGGCGATCAGAGTGTTTGTGCGATTTGCACGATCGACCAACACCGCAACATAATATTCGTGAGCAATTTCAACCGCATCCGCAATCAGGAGCCTGCTGACTTCAAGTCCTTCTGGCGGAGTTTGCGGACTTTTCATCCGATTGCCAAGCATGAACTTCGCGGCGGCAAGCGCTTCGTCGATTGACTTCACAACTTTTACAAATCCAGCTTTGCCTCGACCCCCAGCGTGCACTTGCGCCTTGACGACTGCCAATTTCGAACCAGCTGCAAAGAGCGATCTTGCTGCGACATGCGCCTCTTCAACGGTCGTGACCATCTTTCCAGGTGGCACTGTGATTCCCGCGTTCGAGAGCAATTGACGAGCTTGGAATTCGTGGATTTTCATGGATTTTTCATTCTATCGACTTCGCGCGATTGGCGACGCATTCGCCACCATTCAATCACGATGGGCAGAACAGACACTATCACTATGGCGATCACAACGGTTTCGAAATTGCGTTTGATAATTGGAATTTCTCCAAAGAGAAAACCCGCCCCAACCAGAAGTACCACCCACAGCAAAGCGCCTGCGACATTGTAGAACTGAAATGTGCGAAATCGCATCACGCCAATGCCTGCGAAAAAAGGAGCGAAGGTGCGAACAATTGGAACGAATCTTGCCAAGACAACAGCCTTGGGACCATGTCGGACGAAGAACTCTCGTGTTCGCTCAAGGTGCGCAACTCGCAGGAGAGGGATCTTCCCTGAAAATGCGCGAGGTCCAATCCATTTTCCGATCTGGTAATTCACGAAATCGCCTAAAACTGCTGCGATGAAAATGACTGCACCGCAAATCCAAGGATCGAGCCCAATGCGACGCGCGCAGATTGCACCGACAGCAAAGAGCAAACTGTCTCCTGGAAGAAATGGCAGGATGACCAACCCCGTTTCACAGAAGATGATCAAGAACAGAAGTGCGTACGCCCAGAGTCCGGCGCCTTCAACGACCTCAGTCAAAAAAACATCCAACTCGGTGAAAAGTCGGGGAAGTTGTTCGATCAAGCCGTCCATGGAACCTTCAAAACACTCTGCAAGCATTCCCTTCATACACAGATAAAACGGACAGGGCGGGATTCGAACCCACGGTAGGGGTATAAGCCCCTACATCGGTTTAGCAAACCGACGCCTTCAACCGCTCGGCCACCTGTCCAAGGATTTGGAGTGTAGCAATCGATTTGAACATTCTTCCGAATCGCATCTAGGAATGCCTTCGACTTATCGGGGAACAGCAACTCCCGAAAGCATTCGGACCTTGTTTTGTGGCTCTCGTCGGTGACTTGCGAAAGAGCAATCGCCGATCGTGCAGGGGGGATTTGAATCAATCGATCCTGACTTCACACCAGCACGCTCAAGCAAGATCCGAACCGCGTGGGAGCAATTTGCAAATGCTTTGTGTGCGGATGGAGAAGGCTGCAGAGCCTCGGTGAGCCCTTGCAAAGCGAAGGCATTAATGACATCTGCTCCAACCTCATACCGCTCTACGCCAGCACAAGGGCCAATAGCAGCGACTATGTGTTTGGGATCTGCACCGTATCGATCAATGAGTGTTTGCAACGATTCCCCAATGATGTCCAGAGCGATACCTCTCCATCCAGCATGAATTGCCGCGCACGATTTGGACTGCATACAGACCACGAGAACAGGGCAGCAATCGGCAGTCGAGATGATGGGAACAAGCAGAGGGTCGTTGGTGATGATCGCATCTGCAGTTTGCAATGGGTCACTCCCGCACGCTGCTGCGTCGAGACACTCTGCACCATGAACTTGCTTTACAAGTACTGCGCGCGCATTCATACCGACAAGTTGCTGTGCAATCCATTGAGGATCTGGAGGATTTCGTTTGGAAAACCAATGTGAGATTTTATGTGCTTGCAGCAGTGGGGAAAACCAAGCAGAGTCTCTTTGCAACGGCGCCATTCCTTTAGGCAATATTCAGTTGGAACAATAGCTCAAAGTTCGACTGTAAAAAAGATGCCGCAAAGGCGTTTTCCAATTGGCAATTCAATATCAAATCAGGATTAACCACCACCACCACAATCAGTGACGTCTATCAAGGGATCGTTGTAGCGAACATCAATTTGGTCGACCCAAATTGTCGATTGGCCTAATCCTCCAATAGGAATCATAACAATGCGCACAGCAGCTTTTAGATCTCCACCATCTTGAAAAACAAATTCACTTGCGTTATAACCGCAAGGAAGAGTGTAATTGAGTGTGGCATCTTCACCAGTCAAGAACTGAAGGTATGGGGGGCAGAAACTCCATCGATTTGTAACTGGGTTGTAAATGAATGCAAGGACGAAGGCACTGTTTGTTGAAATAGTTCTTCCCGTTACAGATACGCCAAGACGAAAGATATCTTCTGGACTAGTGACATCAAGCGATTTCTTCACCTGAATATCGAGAATTCGATTTCCGGATGGATAAAAGACACGTGGCCCAAGCCCTGAATTCCCATTTCCTGGCCGAGCTGTTTTAACCTTGATGTACTTTTGATCGATATCGGCAAGACTCAGTGGCGTCGGTGCAGTAATTGGAGTTCCGCAAACAACTTGAACATCTAAACTCTCTGGATCGATGATTGTTCCGCCACCAGTAGTCTGTATATTTCTCGCCAATTGAAGCAGATTTGGGAATCCACCAACATAACCAGTCGTACCTACCCCTGGATTAAGGGTGTCTCCAAATCTCGCAAATCCCTCTGCAAAGGTTGTTGGTGCGGCGAGTCCAGATTGTGGATACACACTTTGGTTGTTGTCGTAATTGGCAAGCAGATCATGCATTTGCTGTGGAGTGAGCGGAAGTTCAAATGCAGTCTTAGCAAATGCTTGTAGCAATGCGACAACGCCACCAATTTGTGCAGTTGCTGGACTTGTTCCACCCCAAGTGGCGGTGTATGTACGAAGTCGATTTGTGGAATATTCATTGAACTCGGGATTGGATGTAGCGAGAGGAGGATTCGCTCCGCAATGCAGATTGCCATAACCGAGAGTGCAAACTCCCTCTCCCCAAGAGGAAACTGTGACGTTGCCGCCTCCCGCGGCAGGAGTCTCCGAATAATTGCTCAATGGGCATCGAGAGTATGAAGAGCCAGGATAAAATGTTTCTTGACCAAGAACAGTTACCCCATTTAAAGACTGGAGTGCAGTTTTATTGGGAATCCCTGGGAAAACACCGCCAACAACGATAGTAGCTTCGGTGCCAACTATTGGGTCTTCCACTTCTTGGGAGTAATTGCCCGCGGCAACAACAAATGTCACGCCAGTTTCAATGCCACTGGCGATCAAAGCTGCAGTGGTAAGTAGGGTTGTAATTGGTTGGTCGTCAAATGTCACAATAGGCATGACAATTACATTTCCAGGATTTGGGTCGAGGGTTGTTGGCGAATTCATTTCATTCGTTGCAAGGGCCATCGCTGTCAAAAGTCGCCCGGGGTTTTGAAAAGTTACAGAGGGGTAAAAATATGGCTGAACAGTCGGAACAATTCCAGTCACGCCAATCATATTATCTTCAGCAAACAGAACGCCAAGACTGGCAGTTCCGTGTTCAGTGTCGGTGGCGTACAAATTTGGATCCCCCTTGGGGGCGTTGTCAACAATCGGCGTCTGATTCGGTTCGACAATGATCTTTGATGGCGTCCCCAATCCACCTGGGCAGAGGTCCTCGTGGTTGACAAGTGCGGATGGTTCAATTAACGCAACTTTCATCCTGTTAAGAACAGTAAGTCCGTTTCCTGAATTAATGAGTTGCAAAAAAGATATGAACCGACTGATATCTAGCCCTCCAGCACGAAATCCAGTGACGCGTTGAAATGTTTCGAATTCTGGTTTTACTGGCGGACCTCCTGGCGCAGATGTTGGAGGAATTTGTCTTTCAAATGTTGTGTACAAAGCAAGCGGTGCGCTACCTATTGCCGCAGTACCGCCCCCAGGCAATACCACCGGAGCGACGAGTGGCATAAGTACACCCGCACTGAGCATTTTAGGGTCGTAGAGGGGGGTGGCATTTGGGCTTGGGAAAAATGGATTTCCGCCATCCGATGGTAATGGTGGTTCGTCTCCAAGAAAATTTGTTGTTTTGTAGCATTCAGTCTGACCAAATGCAGTTTGAGCACAAATTGCATCCCATTCAATGGTGCAGCAATTCGGGTCAATGAAGCAAACAGCACTACAGCATTCGGCTCTTTCGGCACCGACGAGTAGGTGAGCTAAAAATGGTGAGGATTGCAAGACTATACTTGCTTGAATTGGGCTCCAATCAGGGAAATTAAGCTCGGGAACTGGTTGAACCGTTGATAGACAAGTGTCGTATTCACCGCTACTCCCACTCCACTGGGAGGGACCAATCAATAATGCATACGAAGCGCAGACTTCATCCCAAATCAATGCGCACCCTGGACGAGCAGTAATGACTTGTGCACAAACTGTCGTGTCTGAGCAGAAACCAACGTTTAAAGGTGGAACTGTAGTATCAGTAGTGCCCTCACCAAAGAATACATGGGGGAAATCACATGGTGCAGAAGTACAGCCAACTGTTTGACCACACGTGCCACAATAGTTGATCATTACTGGATCACCCGCAACTTTAGTCTTCACCTCGATTTCAACCCACAGGACATCTTGAAGAGAGTGGAATTCTGTGGCTGCGGCAACGAGTTGATTTGAAGCTATTCCTTCGACGCACATCATCCCTGCAAGATCTATTCGTCGCGAATTTTTTCCTGTCTTTCTCAGCGCGAGAGTTCGCTGTTTATCTAGTACTCGCGGGTCGATATCACTGGCTTGGCGAATCGTCGCCCCATACTTCATAAGCAAAGTATTTGCAGGCAGAGCATCGTTTCCTTTGAGACTAAACAATTCATTCCCAGCAGTTCTGTTCGAACGCATTTCTATCTGTGGGCGAAACATCACAATAAGGTTTCCTGTGGCTCCAGAGACTCCAGTTTTCGGATGGACGGGCAACACAAAAATTTTGTTCTCCTCTTTTGTTACGAGAGGACCCGCCTCTTCGATTTTGTTGGTTTTATTCTTGCTCGGAAGGAGTGTAGAGGCTCCCAATGCGCTCTCTGTAGCACCAACAGAAGTTCCAAAAAGAAAGAGTCCAATCGACAAAGTGATGATTAAAAAAAGGCGCATTTTGACTTAGATCTCCAAAATTGGTTATTTATTTACTACTTTTATTTTAGGGGAAGTTTCGTAAAGAATTCTATGCACTTTGGCTTAAACTGCTTCATGATTCTTTACTAATTTTGCGTTTTGGATGTGATTCAGGACGCGATGACCAATGTCTTTTCGATAAAAAGCGCCATTGAAACTGATTTGTCCAGCTGCGACCGTCGCTTGCCGTGCCGCTTCAGCCAAAAAGTCACCTAAAGCAGTTGCGCCAACAATTCGACCGCCGTTGGTGACAATTTTCCCAATTTTTTCTGCTTTGGTTCCAGAGTGAAAGAAGAACGGTCCAATCGGGGATGTGGAGGCCTTGGGAAGATCTTCAAGTCCAACTATTGGCATTCCTTTGCAAATCTCTCCCGGATACCCCTCGCTACAGACCACCACACAGCAGGCCGTGCGCGGGTCGAAGCTGAATTGCGCGTCGGCAAGCCGTCCCGTGGCGGTCAACCAAAGGGTCTTCAGCAAATCGCCTTGGAATCGAGCCATAAGAACTTGCGCTTCAGGATCGCCAAATCTGCAGTTGAATTCGAGAACCTTTGGCCCCGCATGAGTCAACATCAAACCCGCAAAGAGTACGCCTCGAAATTCGATTCCTTGGCGGCGAAGTCCGTCGACAGCAGGAACGAAAACATCGCGTGCGATAGCTTGAAGATCAGCGTCGCTCAAGAGCGGTGTTGGGCAGAATGCACCCATTCCGCCAGTGTTTGGCCCTGTGTCTCCATCGCCAACTTGTTTGTGATCTTGGCAGGTGTCGAGCAGTGTGATAGTGCGACCATCAACTAGTGCAAGGATAGAAACTTCTTGGCCTTCAAGTCTTTCTTCGATGACGACAGAAGTACCAGCATCACCAAATTCCTTTGATTCCATGCATTTACGCACTGCCGCGATTGCTTCATTTTTATCTTTGCAAACAGTGACGCCTTTGCCAGCACACAATCCAGTTGCTTTCACCACGCAGGGTTCGTCTCGCTCTGTGACATACGCAAGTGCTGAACCCAGTGTCGTGCAAACGCGACCTTCTGGTGTGGGAATTGAAGTTTGGCGCATGATGGTCTTTGCGTACGCCTTGTCCCACTCCAATCGAGCTGCTGCTTTTGTCGGACCAAAGATTGGTCTTTCTGGAGTTGTCAGCGCATCAACCATTCCTTCTGCGAGCGGTCCTTCTGGACCGATGATGATGAACCCAATGTTCTCTTGAGCAAGCCAGCGTTCGAGGTAATACTTTCGCCTGAGGGTAAATTCCTCGGGACATGCGCTTCCAAGCGCAAGCAATCCTGCATTCGCGTTTGAATCCACCCAGAGTTTTCCAAGATGGGGCGATTGGCAAAGTCGCCATGCAATTGCATGTTCGCGACCACCCGCACCGACGAGGAGAACATTCACTTTTTCTGGCAATGAGAGAGATGACATATTTGTTTCTTGCAATTTTCTCTATGAGGGAATGAGTAGCGTATCTGCGTCAATGGACGAAGTGGCGAGTGTAACGCGCAACAGGGCAAGAACACTCTGCTAACCTTCTTATTCCTATGCACACGACTTTCACACCCCGCTTTTTTCGTTTTCTTATGCTTGGGTTTGCTTTGGTGACGGCATCTATTGCGCATGGCGAGGACGCCAAGCTTGTTGCGGATTTGAATAGGTCGCTCAAGAATGTTGCTCAGAAGGATCGAAGCGCACCCATTCTCATTCCTGCGTATCTCAAATTGACAAAGCCACCAATTGAATTCGGTGATGATTTTAATCAATCAACAATCTGGAACAAGATGGAGCGTTGGAGTGAGGTTTCGAAGTGGGCTCAGGCGAATTCGGCAATGGGCGATGCGCTGATCGCAGCACAGTTTGCGACTGTCTTGGGATTGCCATATGGTACGAAAGAGGTCGATCCAGCTTGGATAAAAGCAGGAGTATCGATTTCATTTGGTGACGACTCTTCTGATGGGCGAATCAATTTCAATTACTTCATTGCAATGAGGGCTATCGGTGCATATGCCACAGCCGAGATGTATCGCTTGGGAGAGGCTGGAAAGTTCGACGAAGCGTTTGTTATTGGAATTGCGTACGCGCGCATCCTTCGTCAAGTGTGCGAGCAAAGCATGCTGGAAGAGAAACTGTTTGCATTGGAAAATCTCGCTGAAAATCTTTCAATCCACCGAGATTTTATGTGGGTGAATCTTGATCAACTTCCAGTCGAAGTGATGCAGAAAGTTGCTTTGAAGGAATACTCTTTTCTTAAGCCCGCAGACAATGAAAAACTTCGTCGATTACAGATGCCAGAAGGAGATCAACTTGTCGCTGCCACTGTACTCAGTCGAGCGTTGAAATCATCTGGCGGAAATGTTGACCCTGATCAATTTGCGCAAGTGATTGGAGAATATGAGCCGGACTCCACTCCAATGCAGTTGTTTGGAACTCAAGAGATGTGGCGACGAATTGCAGTTGTTCATGGATCGTTGGAAGCGAGCAACGAAAAATTGAAGAATGTCTATGACGACTGGTGGCGCAGATGGAAATTGCGACCAGATTCGATTATGCAGAAAACCGCAACAGAGTTGTCTCGGACAAATCCCATCAAATATGGAATTGTGGTGACGATGGTTCGTGATCTTGCACGAGTCTTTGCGTGGCGCGACGCTGTGAGTGCACAGATCAATGGAACTGTTTTATCCGCTGGATTATGTGGCTATTACTTGGATTTCAAGAAATCATGGCCAAAGAGCCCAGAACGTGCATATGCAGTTTCCATCCCCAAACGATTTGATTTTGATCCATTTGCGAAACCGGCGGTGAAGTCAAAGTTGGTTCCTCATTTAAAGTATCGCTCATTGTCTGCTCGTCAAGCGATCTCGACTCCATACGGTCCAGTTTGGGCGAGTGGATGCATGTTGTGGGCTGTTGGCGCAAATCATGAAGATGACAATGGCGCAACTCATTCGGTGGATGGTTCGGTGGGAGACTTGGTGCTCTGGCCACCCGTTCGTGCACTTGCCCGTCAAGAGGGATTGCTGAAATGACAAAGGCGGATGGAGTCGAACGAATCTTAATCATTGGATCTGGGCCGGCGGGATGGACGGCAGCGATTTATGCAGCGCGCGCAAATCTCTCGCCGCTGTGCGTCATCGGAGTGCCACGATCTGATCCCGCGCCAGTCTTACCAGGTGGTCAATTGATGTTGACGACTGAGGTCGAGAATTATCCTGGTTTTCCTTCGGGTGTTACGGGCCCAGAACTCATGGATCACTTTCGCAAACAGGCCGAAAAATTCGGAACTCGCATTTGCGAAGACGATGTGGTTGAGTGCAATTTTCAGGTGCGTCCATTTGAGGTGAAACTCGCGAGTGGAAAAACTTTGCGCGCACACAGTGTCATTATTGCGACCGGAGCGGTGGCAAATTGGGTTGGAGCGCCAAACGAATTGCGCTTGGCTCAAAATGGTGGTGGTGTCAGCGCTTGCGCAGTCTGCGATGGAGCATTGCCTGTGTATCGCGGCAAAGAACTCGCTGTTATTGGTGGTGGCGACACTGCAATGGAAGAGGCGACATATTTGACGAAGTTTGCGTCGAAGGTGTATGTCATTCATCGACGCGATTCTTTTCGAGCGTCGAAAGTGATGCAACAGAGACTTCTGTCGATGCCCAATGCGGTGGCGGTATGGAACAAAAAGTTGGTGAATGTGACTGGAGCCGAGCGAATTGAGGCTGTTGAACTTGAAGACACTGTGACTGGCGTGCGATCGATGTTGCCAGTCAGCGGACTCTTTATAGCAATTGGACATTCTCCTGCGACGGATTTCTTGCGATCTTCTGGGATTGCTTTGGATGAGAATGGGTACATCGCGCTTTCGACCCGTTCGTGTGCAACGAATTTTGAAGGAGTTTTCGCAGCGGGCGATGTCGCAGATGCGCAGTATCGCCAAGCGGTCACTGCTGCGGGTATGGGTTGTCAAGCAGCGCTCGAATCAGAGCGATGGCTTTCAGCGCAAGGCGTTCATTAAAGCGAAAAATCAAGCTGGCGTGGCAGTGCTCTTGACACTGAGTTCACGAAGTTGATCATCGCTGATTGGACTTGGCGCTTCGATCATCAGATCGCCGCCAGATTGAGTCTTTGGGAACGCAATCACATCTCGAATATTGTCCGTGCCTACGACATGCATGACAAGACGATCAAGTCCAAATGCAATTCCTCCATGTGGAGGTGCGCCGTGTCGAAGAGCCGAAAGCAAGAACCCAAACTTCGCTTGCGCTTCTTCATTCGTGAGTCCGATGAGATTGAAGACTCGTTGTTGCACATCCATGCGGTGCATACGGATCGAACCTCCAGCGATTTCGCTTCCGTTGAGAACCAAGTCATATCCTGCGGAAAGGCACGCGCCAGGATCACTTTCCAAAATACCAAACTGATCTGGATTTGGGCTTGTGAATGGATGATGAAGCGCAACCCATCGCTTCCCTTCATCGTCCCATTCGAACATTGGGAAGTCGATGACCCAAAGGAAATTCCATTTGCCTTCTGGAATGAGTTTCAAGTCGTTGGCGATTCGCAGACGAAGTTCGCCCATTGTTTTTGTGGCAATATCCCACGAATCTGCTGCGAATAGGAGCGCGTCTCCAACTTCAAGGTTCAGGCGTGTTTTTAATTCTTCCGCAATCGGAGTGATGAATTTCGCAATTCCAGATTCGAAACCAGCTGCGGTGTACTTGACCACAGGAACTCCGCCCGCGCGGAATGTCTTCACCCACTCGCTATAACCATCGGTCATCTTGCGGGTAAGTTTTTCTGCGCCGCCAGGAATCTTCAAGCATTTCACAACGCCGGATTTGCCAGTCGGGCTGCGCTTGGCGAGTGCTTGCTGAAAGACACCGAAGTCACACTTCGCAGCGAGATCAGAGACATCTTGAATGAAGAGATCGAATCGCGTATCGGGTCGATCGATTCCATACTTCTCCATCGCATCGATCCAAGTGATGCGTGGCAGAGTTCCAACATCATATGAAAAGAGTTCGGTCCATAGACCTGCGACGAACCCACTCATCATGTCCATGATGTCTGAACGCTCGACGAAACTCATTTCTAAATCGATCTGACTGAATTCCGCTTGACGATCTGCGCGCGGATCTTCATCACGCAGGCAACGACAAATTTGCAGATATCGATCGCATCCAGCAACCATCAAAATCTGCTTGAAAAGCTGAGGACTTTGCGGAAGGGCATACCACTGACCAGGATGCAGTCTGCTTGGAACGACGAAATCGCGCGCACCTTCTGGAGTGCTTTTGATCAGCAGTGGTGTTTCGATTTCGAGGAATCGATGTTGTGCAAAATAGTCGCGTGTAAATTTTGTGATGCGCGAGCGCGTCTTCAGAATGCTTTGCATGCGCGGACGACGCAAGTCGATGTATCGATACTTCAGTCTGGTTTCTTCGTTGATTTTGTCTGCGTCGTGTTCGTCAGGGAGAATGGGTGGCGTTTCTGCTTTATTGAAGATCTCGATTTCCTCGGCGACCAATTCCACTTCGCCACTGGCAAGTTTTGGATTCGCACCACCTGTTCGAATGCGAACTTTTCCGCGAACTCCGATCACATCTTCGCGTCGCAACCCACGGGCGCTTTCAATCAGAGCCGCCGCGCTGGATTCGATTCCAAAGACCACTTGAGCCAGACCTTCTTTGTCGCGAAGGTCAATAAAGAAAAGCCCTTTGCCCTGTTCTCGGTATGTGTTGATCCAACCGCAGAGAGTGACAGTTTGTCCTGCATGGGATGTTCGAAGTTCGCCGCAATATTCTGTTCGTTTCAGCATTTCGATTCATTTTCCTTCGGGTCGGAAATTATAGCGAGACGGCAAATGATTGCGCTGTTAGGCTTCGCCCGTGGCTAATACCTCGCCGATCATTCTCTTTACCGCGTTCGAACCATCTGGAGATGCGCACGCAGCACCTGTCATTCGCGCACTTCGCCGATTGAATCCATCGCTGCGAATTGTCGCTTGGGGGGGGCGTCGGATGGAAGCCGCTGGTGCGGAAATGATGGGCAGAACTGCGGATGATGGAACGATGGGAATTCCAGCGCTCGACAAGATTTTGGCGATCCGTAAAGTCGCCGGCGAGATCGATCGATGGGCAGCTCTCAACCAAGTCGCCGTTCACGTTCCAGTCGATTCGCCTGCCGCAAATTTTCCAATGTGCAAACGAATGAAGAAGCGGGGAGCGCGCGTTGTGCATTTGGTTGCGCCACAAATGTGGGCGTGGGGGCGCTGGCGGATTCACAAACTTCGCCGTCTGACCGACCATGTGATTTGCTTATTGCCATTTGAAGAAGCGTGGTTTCGTGCGAGAGGAGTTGCCGCGACATTTGTTGGTCATCCAGTTCTGAATGATGTGCATGAAGTCTCATCGAGCTCGAACGAGTGGAAAGAGCCCGCAGAAGGAACCCCAAAAGTCCTTTTGTTGCCAGGCTCGAGGTCAATCGAGGTTGATCGAAACGGTGCGCTCTTGCTCGAAATTTTTGCTGCAATTCGCCGTGATTTTCCGCAGGCCACTGCCGTGATCGCGGCAGCGAGTCCAGTGGTGGCGCAACGATTTGAACAAATCGCTGGGACCCTGCCAGCAGGAACAACATTGATGACCAATGTGATTGATCAGGCCGCTGCATGGTGCGACTTTGCAGTGGCAGTATCGGGGACAGTCACATTGGATCTCACGCGGGCGCGCAAACCAGTCATTGGTGTCTATCGCGCAGGAGCACTCGCGTGCATTGGTGCTCGAATGATGCTCAAGGCGCCGTATCGGTTGCTGCCGAATATTCTTGCTGGCCGTGAATTGGTGCCTGAATTCGTTCCATATTCTGGTTCGTCCAAGCCGATTCTTGCGGCTGCGTTGAAAATGGCGGGAGATGCGAAGTGGCGTGCAGAAATTTCCAAAGGTCTTGATGCGGTTGCTTCGACCTTTGCTGGTCACGATCCAGGATTGGAATCTGCGCGGGTCATTCTTCAAGTCGCAAATCTT
>CAMBWI010000033.1 GCA_945871445.1 Singulisphaera sp. GP187
GATCACCACGGCGCAGAATGATTGTCGACATGATCTCGCTCGCGCAAGATTCGAATTTGCTCGATCGGATAGAGCGTTCCATTGTCCATTCCATGACATGGTGTCTTCGCTTTCGCCGCCTTCCAAGCCTTTGGAGTTGTCAAATTCTCAGGCCAAAATGGCCATGTTCTGCACTGTGCAGGTCTCGCTGTATAGACCCCGCAGAGCGCTCGCCCTGGTTGGCTCGTTCGGTCAAGAAAGACGCAATCAAATCCGTGTGATGTTTCAGATTCGTTGAGTGAGCGTCGATCTGCAATTGGACGCGTGTACTTCGCTGTGAATTCTTCGTCGGTCAGCCCAAGCGCAACGGCCATCGCACGACCTTCATCTGCGGTATACCAGACAGCTCCAGGACCGCCGGTGCAACAATTGCCGCACTGCGAGCAGGAAAAGCGTAGCCCGTCTTTGTACCACTCTTGCTTCGAGTTTTGGTCCAAGGATTGAGCATCCGAGTTGGTCATAACTTCGATCGTACTCCGTTGAACTTGTCCGACGCGGGGGAATTACTCCCCGTCGTCGGCCGCTTCAAATGCCGTGCCTTCGCTGGATTCCAGAATCAATTGTTCCTTCGCGGAATTGCCAGAAATGTCTTTGCCAGAAAGGTCCTTGATTGTTGGAGCCGATCCGATTCGATCTGCTCCGAGAGCTTCGGCTGCCATTGCGGCGGCTTCCATCTCAGCAGCTTCTGTGAATTCCTCACCCGTACTTTCAACGAGGTGCTTGATCACGAGATTGGTATAGATCTCGAAGCCGGTTCCGGCTGGAATGAGATGTCCTAGGAGTACGTTTTCCTTCAAGCCAACGAGAGTGTCGACAGCGCCCTTGAGAGCGGCTTCGGTCAGCACCTTTGTGGTTTCTTGGAAACTTGCGCCCGAGAGGAAACTCTCAGATTGCAACGATGCCTTCGTGATTCCCAAGAGGAGAGTTCGTGCGCGTGCAGGCTTTGGCTTGCGAGTCTTGGCGGTTGCCTTGCCTGCAAGTTCTGCTTCCGCGTTCGCCTGTTTTACTTCGTCCTTTGCGACGAGGCTTCCCTTGACCAATGTGGTTCCGCCACCATCTTCAATTCTCAGCATCGAAGTGAGAGAATCATTGATTTGGCGGAAGACATATCGTTCGACCACATCGTTTGGAAGCAGGGTTGTATCCCCGATCTCAACGACGCGAACCTTGCTGAGCATCTGGCGCAGAACAACTTCGATGTGCTTGTCAGAAATCGGAACGCCCTGAGCGCGATAGACATTCTGAACTTCAGTGAGCATGTATCGATAGAGTTCATCTTCGCCCTTGATGCCAAGGATTTCTGATGGGGTAAGCGCACCTTCAGTCAGAGCATCTCCAGCTTCGACATTGTCGCCCGAGTGGACCAAGAGTCGTTTGCCTTGAAGCACATAGTGATCTTCAGCAAGTTCTTCTTTCGCACCTTCTGCGTGGATCCGGATTGTCATCTTTCCACGGCGTTCATTTGGAAGCAATTCAATGCGACCTGAAATTCGTGCCAGTACCGCAGGATCTCGCGGGATTCGAGCTTCGAAGATTTCAGTCACGCGGGGGAGTCCACCGACGATGTCTGCGGATCGAGCCGTTCCCTTTGGGGTAAACGCAATTCGCTGACCTGCTTCGATGACCTGTCCGTCCTTGACTTCGATGTGTGCCTTGGCTGGAAGATGGTGGAGATCGAGAACCTTGCCGGTCTCGTCTTCAATTGTCAATCGTGGATGCTTTTCACCCTTGTGCTCGATGACAACCATTTCGTCCTTGTTTGCCTTGCGTTCAATGCGTACAGTTTCGCCTTCTTGAATATCTCGGAAATGAATCGTTCCACTCTTTTCTGCAAGAATTGGTGAAACGTGCACGTCCCATTCAATAACGGCATGACCCTTTTTCACTTGATCGCCAGAATTTGACAACAAGATCGCGCCATAAGGAACCTTGTACTTCTCAAGTAAGCGACCCTTGGCATCAAGCACGCGAACTTCTCCGGTCTTGCGCAAGGCGATTCGATATGGAATTGCTGCAGCAGTGACTTTCGCTTCGCCGCAATCGACGTAGTCGATTGATCCTGGCTGAGTGACCTTCCACTGATTTTCAGTCGTTGCACTCACGGCGATTCCACCTGTGTGGAAAGTACGCATCGTCAACTGAGTTCCAGGCTCGCCAATGGACTGAGCGGCAATGATTCCAACCGCAAGTCCTTCTTCAACCAACTTGCCGGTGGACATATCCATTCCATAGCAAGTCGCGCAGACGCCACGAGGAGTTTGGCAGGTCAGAGGACTTCGCACATAGACGGTTCGCACGCCGAGATCTTCGATGAGTCGAGCCTTCTCAACAGTGATGATCTCATTGCGCGCAACGATCGTTTTATCTGATCGTGGATCGACGATGTTTTCGCAACTCGTTCGTCCCTTGATCACATCACGCAATGGGACATCAACTTCTTCGCCCTTGTACACAGCTTCTTTGGCGATGCCACGAGTTTGCTTGCAATCGTGCTCGATCACCACGACGGACTGCGCAACGTCGCACAGCTTTCGCGTGAGATAGCCCGAATCTGCAGTCTTGAGTGCAGTATCGGAAAGACCCTTACGTGCACCGTGTGTCGAGGAGAAATACTCGATAACGGACAAGCCTTCGCGGAAGTTTGACTTGATCGGCGTTTCCATAATCTCGCCACTCGGCTTCGCCATCTGCCCGCGCATTCCAGCGAGCTGCTGCATCTGAGTCTTGTTTCCTCGAGCGCCAGAGTCCATGAACAAGAACACTGGGTTGAGGTATCGAGCAGATGGACTTGCAGGGGAAGGAGATCCTGGAACATTTCCAGCGAGGTCCTTCGTTCCAGCGACTTGATTTCGTCGGTCGGTCTTGAGCGATTCCAACACCATCGCCGAAAGTCCATCGCGACACTTCGACCAAGCATCCATCACGCGATTTCGTCGTTCGTCATCGGTTGTGTTGCCGTCGTCATAATCCTTGCGAGCTTGATCAACTTTCTTCTGACTTTCAGCGATCAATTTTCCCTTGTTCTCTGGAATGTGAAGATCGGTGATGCCGAATGAAAGTCCGCTGGTCGTACTTGCCTTGAATCCAGTTTCCTTGAGCGCATCGAGCAATTCGATGGTCGCAGCTTTTCCTCGGCGAGCGAATGTGTCGTCGATGACGCGAGCGGCTCCTTTCTTGCCAAGAGCACAGTTGTAAAACGGCATTCCTTGAGCAAGAATTTCAGAGAAGATGATGCGTCCGACTGTCGTTCGGATGCGGCGGTGAGCAGGAGTGGCAACTGGAGCATCGGTTGCGCCATTGATGACTTCAGTGAATCGATCAAGACGAACATCAGCCCATTCGTGCACGCCAATCTTACGAAGTTCGTGCGCCAAGAGCAGTTCGTTGACGCTTGAGAAAGTCGGAACCTTCGAGCGTTTTCCTGGTTGATCAACTGGTGGATCGATCGGAGCCGCAGTCAAGAAATAGACGCCCATGACGATGTCCTGCGAAGGGCTGACGATGGGATTTCCGTTGGCAGGACTGAAGATGTTGTGCGTGCTCATCATGAGCACTGAAGCTTCGACTTGAGCTTCAAGAGAGAGTGGCAAATGCACAGCCATCTGATCGCCGTCAAAGTCTGCGTTGTATGCAGCGCAAACCAGAGGATGAACCTTGATCGCATTTCCTTCGACAAGCACAGGTTCGAAAGCCTGAATACCCATTCGATGGAGTGTTGGAGCGCGATTCAAAAGAACTGGATGGTGCTTCGTGACTTGTTCAAGAATGTCCCAGACTTCAGGAGCTCGACGCTCAAGCATTCGCTTGGCACTCTTGATTGTGTCAGCAAGACCATGTTCCTTCAGCTTGCGAATGATGAAAGGTTGGAACAATTCGAGCGCGATCTTCTTTGGAAGTCCGCACTGCCAGAGTTTCAATTCTGGTCCGACGACAATGACCGATCGCGCCGAATAATCGACGCGCTTTCCGAGCAGATTTTCGCGGAAGCGACCCTGCTTGCCTTTGATCATGTCCGTGATGGACTTCAGTGGACGATTGCTCGATCCGAGAACGGGGCGACGGCAACGACCGTTGTCAAACAACGCATCAACTGCTTGTTGCAACATTCGCTTTTCATTGCGGATGATGACTTCAGGCGCGTTGAGATCCATCAACTTCTTCAAACGATTGTTTCGGTTGATGATGCGTCGATAGAGATCGTTCAGATCGCTTGTGGCGAAGTTGCCGCTCTGAAGCAGAACGAGTGGACGAAGTTGCGGCGGGATCACTGGGATCACATCGAGAACCATCCATTGTGGTTCGTTGGCTGATCCGCGAATTTGCTCGACCAACTTCAATCGCTTGGAAAGATCTTTCGCCTTTTGCTTGCTCTTGGTTTCATTCAGTTCCACGCGAATTTCTGCAGCGATGGCATGCAGATCGAGGAGGTCAGGGGAGAGGAGTTCGCGAATGGCTTCAGCACCCATCATCGCGGTGAATTTGCTGCCATGCTTCGCGACCATTTCGCGATATTCATCGTCGGTCAAGACTTGTTTGAATTCAAGATCAGTCGATCCTGGATCAGTGACAACATAATCCTGAAAGTAGACAACTTTTTCGATGTCGCCAGTTCTCATTCCAAGCAGAGTTCCGAGTCGACTTGGAAGAGCCTTGAAAAACCAGATGTGAACAGCGGGGGCGGCGAGATTGATGTGTCCCATTCGCTTGCGTCGAACGCGCGAATGAGTCACTTTCACACCACAACGATCGCAGATGATTCCTTTGTACTTCGTTCCCTTGTACTTACCGCAAGCGCATTCATAATCACGCTCTGGTCCGAAGATCCGTTCGCAGAACAAACCATCTCGTTCGGGACGGTATGTTCGATAGTTGATGGTTTCAGGTTTCTTGACTTCGCCGAAACTCCAGCTTCGGATGTCATTTGGGCTCGCAAGTTGAATGCGAACTGCTCCGTAGTCATTGACACGATCGAAAACGCTTTCTGCCATGCTGTTCATATTGGATCTTTCGAAGAAGGAGTCAGAGTCTGAATCAGAACAAATCAGAACGAATCAAACGATGCACACAAATCAGAGAACAGGCGCGGCCGCTTCGCCGCCAACCTTTTCAAGCTGGATGTTGAGACACAATCCCTTGATTTCTTGGCACAACACATCGAAGACCACCGGCATTCCTGCCTGCAGCGTGTTGTCGCCCTTCACCATCGACTCATAGATCTTCTGGCGACCTTCGGTATCGTCGCTCTTGACTGTCAGAAGTTCTTGGAGCACATATGCCGCGCCGTACGCTTCAAGCGCCCAGACTTCCATTTCGCCGAATCGCTGTCCACCTGTGCGGGCTTTTCCGCCGAGAGGTTGCTGAGTGATGAGGCTGTATGGTCCAGTTGATCGCGCGTGAATCTTGTCATCCACCAAGTGATGGAGTTTCAAGAGGTACATGTATCCAACGGATGTGCGTTGGTTGAACGCTTCGCCGGTTCGACCATCGTAGAGTTGAACCTTGCCATCTTCTGGCATCAGCGCAAGCAATTCGGTTGGATGGCCTGGATTTTCTCCAGTCTTCTCGAATGAAGAAATGCGTTGATTGACGTGCGTATTCGCTTCACGAATAGCGTCGAAAATCTCCAATTCCTTTGCGCCGTCGAAGACTGGAGTGATTGCTTGGAAACCGAGGACGCGTGCAGCCCATCCAAGATGTGTTTCCAAAATCTGTCCAACATTCATACGACTTGGTACGCCGAGTGGATTGAGAAGAACTTCGACTGGAGTTCCGTCTTCCATGAAAGGCATATCCGCTTCGGGAACGATTCGAGCGATAACGCCCTTGTTTCCGTGGCGTCCTGCCATCTTGTCGCCGACGGACAATTGTCGTTTGGTCGCGAGATAGACCTTGACCATTTCGAGAACTCCCGATGGAAGTTCGTCGCCACGCTTCATGTGATTGACTCGACGATCCTTTTCGCGAAGAAGTTTCTGGATACGAGGCCAGAATTGTCCATAGGTGACCATCGCTTGATCGCGTGATTCCTTGGAGCCCTTGATCCACTTCTCGCTGAAGCCATCGATCTGTTCGATGATGACGTCCGGAATATCACTCGCACCGATCTTCTGTCGGGTTGAAGGATCGACCATTTCAGTTCCGATGATGCGGTTGATTTCGCTTGCCATTTGGCGGAAAAGCTGAATCGCTTTCGCATCCATCGACTGTTCGAAAGTTGAAATTTGCTTCTTGAGCAATTTCTTCTGTTCGTCAGTCTGATGTTGACGTCGGCTGAAGCTTTTCGTTCCGATGACGACGCCTTCTGTTCCTGCTGGAACATCGAGAGAGTCATTCTTGACATCTTCTCCTGCGCGTCCGAAGATCGCATGGAGGAGTTTTTCTTCTGGCGACAATTCGCTCTTGGACTTTGGGCTGACTTTGCCGACGAGAATGTCGCCTGGCATGACGCGAGCACCAACACGAATGACTCCGTGCTCATTCAAGTTGCGAAGTGCACTTTCAGAAACATTTGGGATATCCGCGGTGAACTCCTGACGGCCCAGTTTCGTCTCGCGCACTTCAACATCGAACGATTCGATATGGATTGAAGTGAACGTATCGTCTTTGACCAGCCGTTCGCTGATCACGATTGCATCTTCGAAGTTGTAACCGTCGAAGGTGTTGAATGCCACAAGCACATTCTTGCCGATTGCAAGTTCGCCTTGGCTCGTGCTCGCACCATCTGCGAGAATTTCTCCAGCCTTGACTTTCTGCTTGAGTTGAACGATTGGCTTCTGGTTCTGGCAGGTTTTCTCGTTCAGCCCGACGAACTTGCGAAGTGGATATTCATCTGCATTGTCGATGATGATTCGTTCTGCATCGACAAAGGTGACAATTCCAGCGCGCTCGGCTTGAACAATCATTCCGCTTGAACGACCGACGACTCGTTCCATGCCGGTTGCGACGAGCGGTGGATCGACCTTGATCAACGGCACTGCCTGTCGCTGCATGTTGGAACCCATGAGCGCGCGATTCGCATCGTCATGCTCGAGGAAGGGGATGAGTGCCGCGGACACGCCGACTGTTTGCTTCGGGCTGATGTCAACGAATTGAACTTCCTTGGATTCAGATGTGACGAGTTCGCCACCCTTGCGCACGAGGACAAGATCTTGGTCGATCTTGCCAGACTCGTTGACGGTTTCGCTTGGAGCCAAGATGCTCTTGATTTCTTCGTCAGCGCGCAATCGAACGGTTTTTCCGGTCGCCTTGCGTGACACGATCTCTCTATAAGGAGTGAGCAAGAATCCATAGTCGTCGACTTCTGAATAAATACCCAAACTGGCGATCAGTCCGATGTTTGCGCCTTCAGGCGTTTCGATTGGGCAGATTCGACCGTAATGGGAAATGTGCACGTCTCGCACTTCAAATCCTGCTCGCTTGCGATTCAAACCGCCTGGTCCCAGCGCCGAAAGGCGTCGCTCGTGAACGAGCATTGAAAGTGGGTTGGTTTGATCAACGACTTGCGACAATTCGCTTCGGCCGAAGAAGAATTCAATCGCACTTGAAATGGACTTGGAGTTGACCAAGTCAGCAATCTTGTACGAAGTATCAGTTGGATCCTTCACGCTCATGCGCTCTTGAACAGTTCGCTTCAATTTCAAGAATCCCTTGCGCATTTCTTCAGTTGCAAGTTCGTCCAAAGTTCGCAGACGACGATTTCCCAAGTGATCGATATCGTCGATGTGTGCGCGTGATCGTCGATTTGGATCGGATGGTCGTCGCAACTCCATGATGTATCGAATGACAGCGAGGAAATCCTCTGCGCGCAAGTGTTGCGCACTTTCTCCGACTTGCTTGTACTGAGGATCATCCGCAAACTTTCGGTTGACGCGGAATCGTCCGACTCGTCCGAGGCGATAGCGATTCGTGTCAAGGAATTTTTCTGCGAAAAGATCTTTCGCCTTTTCAGTCTGAGGAGGATTTCCTGGTCGCAGTCTTGCGTAGAGGCGAAGTAGTGCAGCTTCGTACTCGGTTGCTTCTGCAAGGAAGTCCAACTTTTCTTCGGCAAGTGTGTTCAAGATCAGCGGATCGCCAGGATTGCAGATCGCACGAACTGACTTCAGAGGACTTGCCTGAATAACGCCGACTTTGTCACCGAATGCAACGCCGATCTTGCAGAGTTCTTCGCCTGTGTCTTGATCGATGATCAATTCAGCTGAATAGTGCTCTGGTTTGAGCTTTTCGACTCGAACATCTTCGACTTCATAGAACAATTCAAGAATCTTTTCGGAACTCGAGAACTTCTCATCCATCGCACGCAGGAAAGTGGTTGCAGCCAACTTCGTCGATTGGTCGATGCGCATCGCCAAGACGTCCTTCTTCGTGACTTCCAATTCGATCCATGATCCGCGCTCTGGAATGATGCGTGCGCTATGCAGTGGTCGGTCACCGAAACTTGAGGCAATCGAAAAATCGACGCCAGGCGATCGATGCAACTGACTGACGATCACGCGCTCGGAACCATTGACGACGAATTCGCCACCGCCGAGGAGGATCGGGATGTCGCCAAGGTAAATATCTTCTTCGAGAACATCAGTGGAGTCTTCGCGTTTCAGACGCATCTTGACGCGCCATGGATATCCATAGGTCAAGCGAAGTTCGCGGCATTCTGATTCGGTGTGTTGAGGTTCACTAAATGAGTATGAGATGAATTCCAATTTCATCATTCCGTCGTAGCTCTCGATCGGAAAGACTTCGCGCAAGAGAGACTGAAGTCCCAAATGCTGTTTGCGATCTTCGTGAACAAGATCCTTTTGCAGGAAGCGTGTGTACGCATCCTGTTGGACTCGAGTTAAATTTGGAACAGGGATCGCGTCGCCGCGCTTCGAATAGTCACGGACGTTTCTTGTGGTCATAGTTACCTCTGAAAGTTCTCGTTCCAACCCAATGCACCATCACGAGCGACAGATCCAATTCGCATAGCGTTTTTTATCAATCGAGTATTCGTGACTTTCCAAACAAATATTGGGGCGCGTGCCAAGTCCCGAAGGGTAGCAAGCATCATGCCAAAAGCGCAAGGGGGGGAGATGGTTTTCTTGATATTTTTCAGATTTATTTGTTATTGGCGTCTGTTGGTCACAGGGGCATAAAAAAGCCCCGCCTAGAAACAGGCGGGGCTTGAGAATCAATCGAAATCGAAGGATCTCGTGCAGTCAGATCACTTCAGAACGACTTTGCCGCCAGCTGCTTCGAGAGCCGCCTTGAGCTTGTCAGCCTCTTCCTTGGAGAGGTTCTCTTTGATCGCCTTTGGGGCTGCATCAACAAGATCCTTTGCTTCCTTGAGACCGAGTCCGGTTGCCTCGCGGACAACCTTAATGACATTGATCTTGGTCGCGCCGGAATTTTCCAGCATGACGGTGAATTCGGATTGTTCCACAACTGCAGCAGCGCCAGCGCCACCATCACCTGCGGCCATCATGACGGCTCCACCAGCAGCTGGTTCGATACCGTACTTTTCCTTCATGTATTCGGCCAATTCGACTGCTTCCTTGAGGGTCAGCGAGGCGATGGAATCTCCCATGGAGGTAATCTTTGCTTCAAATGTTTTTGCGTCAGACATTTCGATACTCCTTCAAATTGTGCTCCCCATAGGCGACACCACGAGGTGTCATTTCATCCCCGAGGGGACCAGTGGAGTGCGGTTCTAAAAATCAGATCAGTTCAACTCGCTTTCGCGGCGATTTTTTCGCCTTTTTCCAGTCGAGTTTGGATTTCCTTGACAACGCCGAGAAGGCGTGATCCTGGTGCAACAACTGTGCCGACAAGTTTTCGGGCAGGTGAGAGCACCAAAGTAATCAGTTGCGATTGAGCTTCTTCGCGAGTCGGGAACTTGCTGAGGCGAGTGACGCCTTCATCGCCATCGAACCAAGATCCGTCGATGCATGCGCCCATCAACGCAAGTTTGTCGTTTGTTTTCGCAGACTTGACCAATTCGCGAGCGATCGTGACGACGCTTGTCTTTCCATAGACAATTGCGCGAGGACCTTTGAGTCCTGGGGCAAGCGCTTCGAGGGGAGTTCCTTTAAATGCGCGCTTTGCCAAGGTGTTTTTGACGACAGTCACGCGCACATCGCTTGTGCGCATTTGCGCCCGCAACTGTGTGGTGGTCTTTGTTGGCATTCCGCGGATTTCGATTAAGACTGCGCCTTCGACTCCGTCAAAGCGTTTCTTGTATTCCGACACGATCATGTTCTTGATTGGTTTACTCATTTGATATTCCTCTGATATTTCTCAGTTGATCATTTCAGAATTTAGACAGCAACTTGGACGCCGGGGCTCATGGTGGCACTGACGACGCACTTGCGGATGTACAAGCCTTTTGATGATGCTGGTTTTGCCTTCACGATCACGGAGAGGAAGTGTTCAAGATTTGTGACCAAGTCCTCGTCGTTGAAAGAAAGTTTTCCAATGACACAGTGGACATTTCCACCATCGTCATTTCGGTATTCAACTTTTCCTGCGACATATTCACGCACAGCTGTTGCAACATCAGGGGTAACCGTTCCAGCCTTTGGAGAGGGCATCAGTCCCTTTGGACCAAGCACTTTTCCAAGTCGGCTGACGATGCGCATCATGTCTGGACTGGCGACAGCCACATCAAAATCCATCCAGCCGCCTTCAATTTTGGCAACGAGATCTTCTGCGCCAACTTCGGTTGCTCCCGCGGCTTTCGCCGCTGGTGCCTTGTCACTATTGCAGAAGCACACGACACGCGAAGTCTTTCCCACGCCCTTGGGGAAAGAAATTGCGCCTCGAAGTGCTTGATCTGCAACCTTTGGATCGATGCCTAAATGCACGACGATATTGATGGTTTGATCAAACTTCGTCGCCTTGTATTTGCGCAACGACTTGATCGCTTCGGCAGGTGTTTGAATTGTGGTCACGAGAGAGCCTTGGTTGGCTCGCACGCGCTTGCTATGACCGATGACTTTTGCTGTTTTGGTTGCCATTGGGATTATGCCTCCACCGTCACGCCCATTGAGCGTGCGGTCCCTGCGATGACTCGCATTGCTGCTTCGATACTGCCAGCGTTGAGGTCCTTCATTTTATCTTCAGCGATTTTTTTCAACTGTGCTTGCGTAATCTTGCCGACCTTTTCGGTGTTTGGTTTTCCTGAACCCTTTTCGATCTTCAGCGCAGCTGCGATCAATACAGATGATGGCGAGCTCTTGATCTCCAGATCAAAGCTTCGATCGGCGTACACCGTGACGATGCAACCGACAACGCGACCGTTCAGTTCGCGCGTTGCATCGTTGAATTTCGAAATGAACTGCCCCGGATTGACGCCGTTTGCACCAAGAACTGGTCCCAGTGGTGGTGCGGGAGTTGCCTTGCCACCGGGGGCAAGGATCTTGAATTGCTTTTGTATTTTCTTGGCCATGTTTTTGAACCTCCCACCTGAATTGCCCCGACAAGGGGCGATGCCGACTCAGCCAAGATTCGGCGTATTCAAGTAGTTCGTACGGTCTGATATTGGAGAGTCCAGAAGTCTAGCAACTCTGGGCAATTCTGCAAGTGGTTTGTCGCACAGAAAATCAAGTGGCATAGGCGAGGAATCCTTTTAGGCTCTATATATATGATTCGCAAATGACCACCCACGCGCCAACTGATTACATCGCAGATCTGAAGTGGCGTGGTTTATTGCACCAAACCACATCGGAAATGCTTCCAGGGCACTTGCTGACCGCTGGTCGACTGGCATATTGCGGATTCGATCCAACAAGCGACAGTCTGACAGTTGGAAATCTCCTCCCAATCACGATGCTTGCAAGATGGCAACAGGCTGGCCATCGTCCAATGGTTGTGATGGGTGGCGCTACGGGACTGATTGGTGATCCCAGCGGAAAATCTGCGGAGCGTCAGGTGATCAGTGCCGAAACCGTGCGACATCACATCTCTCGTCAGCGACCGATTTTTGCGCGCGTGTTGGACTTCACTGGATCGAATGCTGCAAGCATTGTGGACAACGCAGACTGGCTGATGAAAATTGGTTACATCGAAATGTTGCGCGATGTTGGAAAATTTTTCTCCGTGAATCAAATGGTCGCACGCGATTCGGTCGCAACTCGATTGACAGAGCGAGAGCAGGGGATTTCGTATACCGAATTCAGTTACATGATCTTGCAGGCGTATGACTTTTTACACTTGCACCGGACTGCAGGATGCACTGTGCAAATTGGTGGCGCGGATCAGTGGGGAAATATTTGTTCTGGTATCGATTTGATTCGGCGCATCTCAAGCGGTGAAGCATACGGCATTACGAATCAGTTGGTGACGAAGTCTGACGGGTCGAAAATCGGGAAGTCAGAATCTGGAGCGATCTATTTGAATGCGGATCGAACAAGTCCATATCGTTTTCATCAGTTCTGGATGAACGCAGCGGATGACGATGCCGTAAAATTTCTGAAGTGGTTTACCTTCTTGTCGCGTGAGAAAATCGATGCGATTTCTTTGGCGCACAAGAGCGATCCTGCTGCAAGGCTGGCTCAGAAAACCGTTGCGGATGAACTGACAACAATGGTGCATGGCGAAACCGAAACGCAGCGGGCTGGTTTGTGCGCAAAGGCCTTGTTTGGCGGGGATATTCGGGAGCTTGATGAAAGATCTGCGATCGATGTGGCGGCGGATCTGCCCGGCCCACGATTGACCCGAAATTCGCTTGCGGAAAGTGGAAAACTGGTGATCGACCTTCTTGTGGAATCTGGGCTCGCTTCGAGCAAACGGGAAGCAAGAGAATTTCTTGACACTGGAGCAGTCCAAGTCAATGGAGAGCGTGCAACTTTGGAAAGTCGAGTCAGCGTGGAATCTCTTCTGCATGGATCGTTCGCCTTTATCCGGCGCGGAAAGCGAAATTGGGCAGTCGCAGAATTCGCAAAGTGATTTGTGGATACCATCGTCTGAATGACTGCAACCGCAGGAACATATGAGCTCGGACGTTTTTCTGGTGAATGCGCAAAATCGCATACGCCAATTCTTGCACACCAAGAATTTGTCGCAGCACTCGTCGATGCTCTCGATGAAGAGGGTCGTCCAATTCTCAAACGCTTCGATTTTTCTGCTGCAGTATGGGATGAGGGAACGCGACCAGATGGGCTTGTATGTTTCTGGAGATCGAGCGCACCTGAACCAGGCGAGAAGCGTCAGATGTTCGTTGATGATGAAACATTGCTCGAGATGGTGCAACGCATGGAAGAGGAGACGGATTTGCGTCGACGGGCTTTCCGATGGATTCTTGCGCTTGTCCTTCTGCGAAGAAAAATGCTGAAGTTGGATGGGATCGTGCATGAAGGCGAGACGGAGTATTGGGCGTTTCGACCGCGTGGATCCGATCCTGCATCGACTCCGATACGCATTTCAAATCCTGGCATTCGCGAAGAAGAAATGCGCGAACTCGCCGATCAATTGGGCGACATTATTCGCGCGGACGCATGATTCGTTCGCATCTGTTTTCGCCGTCTTTCTGGGCGATTGGTTGCTTGATCTGTGCGATGAGTTGTCAACGGCAAGTTGTTCTTGTTCCCAAGCCAGATGGCATCGCACCCACAGCGAATGATTTTGTTGCGGCTCAACAGCGACGACTACTTGCGGTTCCGTCGCTCTCACTGCGAGGTCATGTAGAATTGAAGTGGATTGATTCAACGGGTCGTCACTTTGATGATGGTGATTTCGATCTGATCCTTCGACCTCCAACTGAATTCAGCTTGCGCGTCAGCAAATTGGGCGAAAAGTTTTTATGGGTCGGCGGTGGCGGCGGTCAATCTTGGATTGTCCTGCCTCGCGAAAATCCTTCACGAGCAATTCTTCGTCAATGGCCAACATTGCCAAAGGTTGTTGGGTCTCCAAATGGATTGAGCATTCAAGGGCTTGGCGGACTTGGCGAACTGATGGAACCTGCACGATTGATTGAAGCACTCGGACTTGCTCCAGCAAATGAGAGCGAAATCTCTAGCGTTTCGTGGAGTGAAGTGCGTGGTGCATGGGCCTTCACATTGCCGAATCGTCGTCAGTATGCGCGCGGAGAAAGTCTTCTTCCGATTGGATGCGATTGGACTGACGCCACTTCGCAAGTGATCGCAACTTGCACTCTTGAAGGATTCGAGTGGATTCGTGGTGACCGTCCAGTTGGATCGCCTGCAAGTTCTTCGCAAGCATTGGTCGCAACACGATTGAAATTTTCAGTTTGGTCTGCAGGACGCCACGAACAGGTTGGTGCCCCGGATGGAGAACTTTCGCTTTCTGCAGAAGTTCCAACTTTCGGCGCAGAGAAGATCAAGCCTCAGCTGTTCAACTGGGACGATGTGAAGGCCGCGCTGCGACCCGAAGTCATCGAGGGAACACAACCATGAATTTTCGTCTTTGTTTTGTCATGCTTTGGACTCTCTGCTACTCAACTGCATTTGGCGCAGATCCTGCTCCAACATTGGTCGTCGCAAGTTCTGGATCACATCTGTGGATTGCAGTTCCGACAGACTCTGGATGTCGCATCGTTCACCACGCATTGAAAATGGATGGACCTTATTTGCGCGAGGTCGCAACGCTCCCAACACTTCCCATTGCATTGGCAGCACATGAGAATCAGTTAGCAATCATTATGCCTCCCTCGGGGATACCGCTGACAAGTTCGGTCTATTCGATCACGACGAATCGCAATCCCGCAACGGGGGCTTTTTATTACCAACCATATGGACGATTTGATGTTCTTCCAAGCATCGAATCTGCGGCAAAGATTCCAAGCGCCGTATTTGGAATGAATGCAGTTTTTGCTTTGATTCCTGGCGAAAAGTCAGAGTTGATTCGCGCTGGATCTTTGTCGTGGTCGAATGTTCCGCTTCCACCAATCGAAAATGTGCATTCGGATCTCGCCAATTGTTCGCTTGTGCCTTGGGCTGGGCTTGGAGGATTACCTGAGCTAGCGATTCTTTGCGTTGACGGTAACGATCTTGTTACGTGGACAATGTCGACGGATCTTGCGCCGGTTTGGTCACAAGCACGTTGGCCTGATGCAGGAGTTGGTTTTCAAATGGTGATTGGTGGCAGTAATCGTCCTGCAATTTTGACTCGTGATGCAACCGGCGCATTCGCAATTGTGTATCCGACCAGCAGCAGTCTGCGCATGTTGAGTTCGATTGCAGTTCCTGCGCAAGCGTGGTCGATCGTTGGTCTTGGTGACTCGTTCGAGATCGTGTCGGCTGATGAGGCAGGTGAAATTCATATCACATCGATTGATCCAATCAGCGGATCGGCAAGCGCAGAAAAAGTCTTGTCTGCTCAACCAACCACAACTGGCGATTGGATTCATCTTCCATTCATCGGCGCGTTGACGATTGGAATGTTGCTCGCGGGATTTATTGTTCGCCCGCCGATCGAACCCGAGCATCCAATGTCAGGCGGATGGGTTGTGCTTGCGATGTCTCGGCGCATCTCAGCTCTTGCAATTGATCTGATTCCCGGAGCAATTTTCGCACTCTGGGTGACTGGCGCAGGAATTGAAGAGTTGATGTCGATGCCTTCGTGGACTCCAGATTTAACGCATGCTACACCCGCATCAATTATGCTTGGTTTTACAGGTGTTTGGTGTGGAATCTTCGAAGTTGTTCTGCGCGCAACACCTGGAAAGTTCATCTTTGGAGGCCGTGTTGTTCGCGCACCAGATGGCGGGACGGATATGCGCGCAGGAGCGGGGCGGTCACTGTTGCGTGCGATCTTGAAAACCGTTGTCCTCTTTGCCCCAGCGCTGGGCTTTCTCGCCTTTGTTCATCCACTGCAACAAGGTTTGCCAGAGACACTCTCAAAGACTGTCGTGGCAAGACGGCACTGAATGTTCTGCTCTTTGTTTTTGAAAAGATTCTCGATCAAGTCTTTGTGATTTGTGGCGAATGCCAACCACCCGGAGGAAGCAGCCAATCGTTTCCGATTTCTGGTCCCCATGTTCCGCACGGATATTCGCTCGCAGGAACGACTGCATCAAGAACTGGATCCATCACGCGCCAACATTCGTCGACGCTGTCTTCGCGTGCGAAGAGTGTTCCATCTCCGCGTAACGCATCGCCAAGCAGGCGCTCATACGGCGTCATCTCGTCGGATTGATGGTCAATTGCAAGAAGTTCGAGTTGCTCGCCAATCATGCGTTCGCCGTCGACTTTGACTTCTGCGTTGATACCAATTTCGATTCTCGGCGTAATCTGAAATCGCAGAAAATTGCGGCTTGGAGGCAGAGGTTCATTGAAGACGACCTGGGGAGGGCGGTGGAATTCGACGCGAACTTCGGTCGCGCTGACGGGCATATTCTTGCCGGCGCGAATGTAAATCGGAACGCCAGACCATCGCCAATTGTCGATTTGCAAACGAACTGCCGCGTATGTTTCCGTCGTTGACTTTGCAGCCACGCCAGGTTCTTGCAGAAATCCCTTGAATTGCCCACGCACAATATCGGTTGGTTTGAGCGTCCGAACTGCTCGGAAGAGTTTGACTTGTTCATCGCGCGTTCGTTCCGTGTCTTCCCAATTCGGCGCTTCCATGCAGAGGAAACCGACAACCTGCATCAAGTGATTCTGGATGACATCGCGGAGTGCGCCAGTGGCGTCATAAAAACTTCCACGCCCTTCGACTCCAAACGATTCTGCCATCGTGATTTGAATTTGCCGAACATAGTGTCGATTCCAGATTGGTTCCAAAAACGCATTTGCAAAGCGGAAATACAAAATGTTTTGAACAGCTTCTTTGCCAAGATAATGGTCGATTCTGAAGATCGAGGATTCGTCAAAGACAGCGTGCAAAAGAGCATTGAGTTCAGTGGCGGTTTTTCGATTATGCCCAAAGGGTTTTTCGACGACCACGCGCGCACCTTTGGCGCAACCTGAAGTTCCAAGATGAGAAGAAACAGGTCCAAACAACGAAGGTGGAATCGCCAAATAGTGCAGGGGAGACTGTGCATTGCCAAGTTCCTTGCGGACATTGGCAAATGTTGTGGGGTCTGCGTAATCCCCATCGACATAGCGCAGGAGGTCGCACATTTTATTGAAAGAAACTTCGTCAACACCGCCACCAAATTTTTCGATGCCATCACGCGCTCGTGCTTTCAATTGCTCGAGGTTCATACCGCTTTTTGCAACGCCAACGATCGGAACATTCAACACACCGCGACGAACAAGAGATTGCAGAGCTGCGAATGTTTTCTTGTGGGCAAGATCGCCAGTGGCGCCGAAAAACACCATCGCGTCTGCTGGGATGTGACTCGCCATATCAGGAACCCTTCTTGTCCGCAGGCTTTTCCAAATGGCCGCCGAAGCCCATGCGCATCGCAGAGCAAACCTTGTTTGCGAAGTCGGATTGACCGCGGCTTTCGAATCGATCCATCAATGCCGCGCTCAGAACGTGGACTGGAATGCCTTCTTCAATGGCAGCAAGAATCGTCCAGCGACCTTCGCCAGAATCAGAAACGCGTCCAGCGAATGTCTTGAGATCTTTATCGCCAGCAAATGCCTGTGCGGTCAGATCCAAGAGCCACGAGGCGATCACGCTTCCGCGGCGCCAAACTTCGGTCACTTCTGCAAGATCGAATTGGTACATGAACTCCTCTGGATTGCGCAGAGGTGTTGTTTCGGCGTCGATTTCGCGCGCGTGCATTCCTGCGTCTGCGTGACGCAGAACATTCAATCCTTCTGCATACGCGGCCATCATTCCATATTCAATTCCGTTGTGAACCATTTTGACGAAATGCCCTGCGCCAGAAGGACCGCAGTGCAGATAGCCCTGTTCGGCAGTTCCCTTTGATGTCCGCCCAGGTGTCGGTGGCGCGCTCGCCTTCCCAGGAGCAAGTGCGCTGAAGATTGGATCCAATCGAGCAACGACTTTCACATCGCCTCCGATCATCTGTGAATAACCGCGTTCGAGTCCCCAGACTCCGCCCGAAGTTCCGCAATCCACGTAATGCATTTTCTTTTCGGCAAGAATCTTTGAGCGGCGAATGTCATCTTTGTAATAGGAATTGCCGCCGTCAATAATCGCATCATCTGCCGAGAGAAGTGGAAGAAGTTCGTTGATTGACTGATCGACATATGCAGCTGGAATCATCAACCAGACATGGCGAGGTCCAGTAAGTTTCTTGGTCAGGTCAGCAAGACTGGTTGCGCCAATGGCTCCAGCTTTGACGAGTTCAGCAATCGCTTCAGCGCTGCGATCAAAGACGACTACTTGATGGCCAGCTTTCAAGAGGCGCAGTGTCATGTTTGCACCCATACGTCCGAGTCCGATCATTCCTAACTGCATTTATGTAGTCTCCTCATTGTTTTTGCTGTGCAAGGTTGTTGAAGGTAATTGAGAGAACAGTAATCATAATGGGTATTGGTAAATGCTGCTTCCCTCGCGTTGCTATCATCAACTGTTCGACAGAAAACGCTCAAGCTTAAGAAATTCATCGGAGATTTGATTGGCACGTAAGGAACGAAAAAAGTTAGGTGAACTTCTGATTGACGCTGGAGTCGCCACAATTACACAGGTCGAAGAGGCAGTCGCAACTGCAAAGAGTTCACGCAAGCGAACTGGCGAAGTGCTTGTCGAAATGAGTGTTTGTTCCGACGAAGATGTCGCACGTGCGCTTGGTCGCCAATTTGGGATGGAATTTGTCAATCTCGATCGGCCCGAAGGTTTGAATCGAGTAAACAAAAAATTGCTCAGTGAAGATCAGATTAAGAAGTACCTCATTCTGCCACTCGACGAGAAGGTCGGAAACACGATGAAGATTCTCATTCATGATCCGATGGATCTGGATGCCCTGACAGCCTTGCAATTTCGGTTGAATTGCCAGTTTGAAAAATTCATTACCAGTCGTACTCAGTTGCGTGCCTTCGTTGAAGGCGGACAGTCTGCCGGTAATTTGCTGAACAAAATGTCAGTCGTGACTGCTTCGATCACGCAAACGCACGACAGAACGAAAGACAGCAGCCAGGATCGATCGAGTCAAGACAAATCACGCGATGCATCGGTTGATCGAGACAAACTTCAGAAAATTGATGAAGGCGCGCTGAAGGTTGTCGATCGAATGATCATTCAAGCGGTGACAAATCGGGCGAGTGATATTCACATCGAACCGATGAAGGGTTATGTTCGACTGCGATTTCGCATCGACGGTTCTTGTATTGACATCACTCCTCCCATCCCGAAGAAACTGCAAAGTTCGGTCATTGCACGCATCAAGTTGATGGCAGGAATCAATATCTCTGAACGGCGAATTCCTCAGGACGGTCGCATCAAGTTTGCAGTCGAAGGTTCTCCGATCGATTTCCGCGTCAGTTCATGCCCTGCAATCTGGGGAGAGAGCATCGTCCTGCGTATTTTGCGCCCAGAATCTGCGCGAATTGGACTCCTCAACCTTGGGCTTCAGCAGGACACACTCGATACTTTCAACAAAGTCATTCGTCGCCCCAATGGGATTTTCCTCGTAACAGGTCCCACGGGTTCTGGAAAGACAACGACGCTCTATTCCGCTCTCAATGATCTCAATCGTCCAGACAAGAAGATCATTACCGCAGAAGACCCAGTGGAATTTTCTTTCAAGGGAATCAATCAAGTACAGGTGCGTGAGAACATTGGATTGACATTTCCGGTCATTCTGAAGTCCATGTTGCGCCAAGCGCCCAATGTGATTCTCGTTGGAGAAATTCGAGATCGTGAAGTCGCGGATATTGCAATTCAGGCTGCGCTGACTGGCCATTTGGTTTTTTCCACTCTCCATACCAATGACGCTGCAAGTGCAATCACTCGTCTTGTCGATATGGGTGTGAAGCCATTCCTCGTTGCAAGTTCAATCCAGGCAGTCTTGGCTCAGAGACTCGCGCGCATTTTGTGTGCTGATTGCAAGGTGCGCGACGAAAATCCAGATGAAAATTGGCTGCGTCTCGCTGGCATCACCGCCGAAGAAGCCGCTCGCAGCACCATGATGAAGCCAGTTGGATGCCCGAATTGTTCGCACACGGGATATAAGGGACGTCGTGGGGTCTATGAAATGATGGTGATGAACTCAGAAATTCGCGACCTCGCATTTCAACGTGCAACAGTTACGAAAATTCGGCAAGCAGCGGTGCGTGCAGGAATGCGAACCCTTCTGGGCGATGGTAAAATTAAGGTCCTCAACGGCATGACGACGGCTGATGAAGTCGCGAAATTCGCACAGGCAGATGTTTCTTCATAATTATAAAGTGTCACGATTGATATAGCGTGTACGGCAGATTGTTCAAATAAGGAGTTTCTACGATGTCATCTGGTGAAGTTACAAGCGGTCCAACGACGACCGAAAGTTCGATGCAGATTGATCGTCTGCTCGATACGGTTGTTCGGCAGGGTGCATCAGATCTTCATATCACCATCGGTCGACCGCCCACTTTGCGCTTGAATGGTCGATTGAGATCGCTTGCGACCAAAGTGCTCGGTCCTGAAGACACGATGTCTTTGATGAAGCAGATTGCTCCAGAAAAGAATCAGCAAGAACTTCAGGAAAAAGGTGGTTCTGATTTTGGAATTGCATTTGGAACAGCGGCTCGATTTCGTTGCTCAATTTTTAAGCAACGCGATACTGTTGCAATGGTTTTGCGCCAGATTCCAAATCGTTTGATGACCTTTGCGGAGATCGGATTGCCGGACATTTGCTTGGAACTGCTCCGACGACCACGAGGTTTGTTTCTTGTAACTGGCCCGACTGGAAGCGGTAAGTCGACATCGCTCGCCACGATGATCGACATTATCAATGACACGCTTGAGCGTCACATCGTGACTGTCGAAGATCCCATCGAGTTCTATCACTATCACAAGAAGTCAGTAGTGAATCAGCGAGAAGTTGGATCGGATGTTGTGTCATTCACCGAGGCCCTGAAGCGAGTCTTGCGTCAAGATCCTGACGTTGTACTCGTCGGCGAAATGCGCGATCTCGAAACGATCGAGGCTGCAATCCGCGCCGCTGAAACAGGCCATTTGGTCTTTGGAACTTTGCATACCACCGGCGCTGCGGGAACTATCAACCGAATCATCGACGCCTTCCCAACGAATCAGCAGGAGCAGATTCGAGTTCAGCTTTCGGTGACCCTAATCGCTGTTCTCAGCCAGGTGCTCCTTGTCCGAAAGGACAAGCCAGGGCGGTTGGCGGCGTATGAGTTCTTGATGGTCACCCCTGCGATTTCGAACCTTATTCGTGAAAACAAAACCTTCCGAATCGACTCCGCTATTCAGACTGGTAAGCGTTTTAGTATGCAGCTTCTTGATGACCATCTTTGGCGTATGTATAGCCAGGACCAAATTAGCGCCGAGGAGATGATCGATAAGGGTAAGAATCCAGGGGCTCTAAGAGATAAAGTGCATAAGTCTGGCTCCACAGTTGGACGAGCAGAATGGGATGAAGAGGATGTCGACGGAGATTGAACCAAAGCCTTTTTTTGTCTCAATCAACTTCGATAACCATAAATCATAATTAATAACTTGGTTTTTGCATTAAAAAACGACAATCGGGCGTATATTTTAAGGAGATAATTATGGCCGAAGTTGAGCTCGAAATTGACCCCTCTCAATTAAAAAACCGAAAGCTTGGTCGGATTTTGACCAAGCTTGGGAAATTGACTCGCGAGCAAGTGCATTCCGCTTTGGAAGTTCGGACGAACAATCCTGCAAACGCAAAAAAGAAAATTGGCGAAGTAATGATAGAGATGGGTTTGGTCACTGCGGACGACATTGCTGTGGCATTGGCTGGTCAGCGCGGTTTTCGCTTCAAGCGCCTCGTGGGTTTGGTCATCCCCCAAGAGACTCTCCGTGCACTGACATCCGAGGCCGCAAATGTGATGCGGGTTGTCCCGCTCGAGATTGACCCGGCGGCAAAGACAATTACTGTCGCAATCGGATCGCATTCGAATTTTCAAGCGGTCGACAATCTTCGAATGAATATGTTCGCAGGGTATGAAATATCGGTTGTGGTTTCTCCACTCGCCGAGATCGATGAAATCATTCGTCGCGAGTACTCGCACAAGAGCGATACTGCTGAATTGTTTGCTGAAGTCAATCGTTCCGAAGCGGTCAAGAATCTTCAAGGACGGGGCGACTCGATCGATGTTGCTTCGCTCGAAGATGCTGGAAGCGATAACGCAGTCGTTCGATTGGTGACGAATATGTTGGCCCAAGCGATTGCCAATGGAGCATCTGATATTCATCTCGAGCCGTTCGAAGACGAATTCAAAATGCGGTATCGAATCGACGGAGTTTTGTATGAGATGAAAACGCAGCCGAAGGAAATCGCTATGGCGATTGTCAGCCGTGTCAAGATTCTGTCAAAGTTAGATATTGCTGAACGGCGTTTACCGCAGGACGGTCGAATCAGCTATCAGTTGTCAGCGGATAAAGAACCCATCGATCTTCGTGTCGCAGTTTTGCCTACGATGTACGGCGAATCCGTCGTGCTCCGTGTTCTCGATCGTTCTGCTGTCAAGCTTGAATTGGATCGCATCGGCTTGCGTGAAGACGAACTGTCAAAGATGAGGCTCATCATCAATAAGCCAAATGGAATTGTGCTCGTCACCGGCCCGACCGGTTCAGGAAAAACAACCACTCTGTACGCGGCTCTTCGGGAACTGAATCAGGTCGACACGAAAATCTTGACTGCGGAAGACCCAGTGGAATATGACATTGAAGGAATGATCCAGTGCCAAATCAATTTGGATCAAGAACTCACCTTTGCTCGCTTGCTCCGATCTTTCCTCCGTCAAGATCCTGACATCATCTTGGTCGGCGAAATTCGTGATCTTGAAACTGCACAGATTTCGATTCAAGCAAGCTTGACTGGCCATTTAGTTCTTGCAACTCTGCATACAAATGATGCACCGAGTTCCATTCTGCGTCTTCTGGATTTGGGTGTCGAATCATTCCTTCTCACAGCGACAATTGAAGCGATCGTCGCTCAGCGACTCGTGCGCCGCATTTGCACCAAATGCAAACAAGAGTTCGTTCCTACAGAGGAACACTTAATGGAATTGTCGCTTCGCATGAGTGATGTTCAGGGTCGAACGCTCTACCGTGGAAGTGGATGCGACAATTGTACGAAGTCTGGTTACAAGGGGCGAATGGCGATCTTTGAAATTATGTTGATGGATGACGAGTTGCGTGAACTCGTGATGCAACAAGCTTCCACTGCAGTTTTGCAGCAGGAATCACGCAAGCGCGGAATGAGAACATTGCGTGAATCTGGTTTGTTGGCGTTGTACGAAGGTCAGACGACAATTGATGAAGTCGTTCGAGAGACGATTTCATCGGGAGATTGATGTATGCCAACTTTTTCATACGAAGCAGCGAACACAGCTGGAAAGACCCAGAAGGGGACGATCGAGGCCGCATCGAGTGAAGAAGCGGTTCGCAAGATCCGAACCCAAGGTTTGTTCCCCACTTCTGTCCGTGAGAAGAAAGAAGCTGCCAAAAAAGCTGCAGAGGAAAGCAAGAAGAAAAAGAAAAAAAGCAAAGGGATGTCCATTACTATTGGCGGTGTCAGCACGAAAATGCTGACATTGTTCACTCGACAGATGTCGACTCTGCAAGATGCAGGCTTGCCTCTTTTGCGTTCTCTGCAGATTCTCGAAGATCAGCAGAAGGCAGGTAAGCTGAAAAATGTTCTCGGTGATGTCTGCGAATCGATCGCTGGTGGTTCATCATTGTCTGAAGCATTTGCGCATCACCCTCGAGTCTTCTCACGCTTGTATGTAAAAATGGTTGCCGCTGGCGAAGTCGGCGGTGTGCTCGATGTTGTCATGCAGCGCTTGTCAGAGTTCATGGAAAAAGCGCAGCGTCTGAAGCGACGAATCATTGGTGCAATGATTTATCCTGCGGTGGTCATCACAATCGCAGTTGCGATCGTGACGGGAATTATGTATTTCGTGATCCCCAAGTTTCAAGAAATCTTTGCAGACTTTGATGTTGCTTTGCCCGCACTCACGATTTGGTTGATTGGGACAAGCAAGTGGGTTGCAGGACAACAACCTGATCAAAAGGTGCCTGGGGCAATTTGGATTATCGCATCCCCATTCCTCATCCTTACCTTTTTCAAGTTAGTTCGAATGACAAAATTTGGGCGAGCAGTCACGGATGTCATTCGAATGAAGATTCCTGTGATCGGGAATCTCATCAAGAAGACTGCGATCGCACGATTTACTCGAACGCTTGGAACTTTAATCGCTGCGGGTGTGCCCATTCTCGAAGCAATTCTCATTACGAGAGATACCTCGGGAAACTATGTTTTTGAGAAAGCTCTCACAAAAGTTCATGACTCGATTCGTGAAGGCGAAACATTTGCAAAGCCACTTCGCGAGAGCAAGGTATGCGATGCGATTGTTGTCAACATGATCGATGTCGGTGAAGAGACGGGAGATCTCGATGCAATGTTGATGAAGGTCGCAGACAACTATGAGGAAGAAGTGGATGTTGCAGTGGCAAGTCTTCTTTCTCTTCTCGAGCCCTTCATGGTTGTGGTTCTTGGAGGAATCGTCGGGACGATCGTCTTGGCGCTCTTCCTTCCGCTTGTTGCGATGATCGAAAGCGTTGCGGGCGGAAAGAAATGATCCCTATGAACAATCGCCGCGCATTCACCATCATTGAACTCCTTACAGTTGTAGGGATCATTGTGGTTTTGGTGGGGCTGTTGGTGGTTGCGGTTTCGAGTGCGAGCAAGGCTGCTCAAGCGGCAAGTACACGCAGCATGATGGGCGCTGTATCACGGGCATTGACGCAGTTCAAA
>CAMBWI010000034.1 GCA_945871445.1 Singulisphaera sp. GP187
TCGGCGCTCAGGCGAAAGAAGTGATCTTCACATCTGGATCAACCGAGTCCAACAACCTCGCTATCAAAGGTGCGGCGGAAATTTATGCTCGCGCAGCAGCGGGGCAGACAGGTCGCGGACACATCATTACTGCTGCTCACGAACACAAAGCCGTTCTCGATCCCATTCGCCGCCTGATGCGCGAAGGATTCGATGCGACATTCATCCAGCCTCCAGCCGATGGCGTGATTACCGCTGAAATGGTGAAGGCAGCGCTTCGACCCGACACGATTCTGGTCTCGATCATGTGGGCGAACAATGAACTTGGAACGATCAATGAAGTGCCGCAAATTGGTCGACTGTGCCATGAAAAGGAAGTGATTTTTCACACCGACGCAACGCAATGGGTTGGCAAGATGCCGACCAATGTCGAAACTGATCACATTGATCTGCTCTCTTGGAGCGGCCACAAGATGTATGGACCCAAAGGAGTTGGCGGACTCTATGTTCGTCGGCGCAAGCCACGCGTTCGCTTGGAAGCGCTGCAGGATGGCGGCGGACAGGAACGCGGAATGCGTTCTGGTACTCAGAATGTCAGCGGAATTGTTGGATTTGGCAAGGCGTGCGAACTTTGCTTTCACGAAATGGATTCTGAAGGAAAGCGTCTGCTTGCAATGCGGAATCGATTGGAAACAGAATTGAAGAAGCGGATCGAAGTGACCGTTGTCAATGGTCATCCGACCAAGCGACTCCCAAATATTTCCAATATCTCTTTCGGTTTCGTCGAAGGCGAAAGCTTGATGATGGGCGTGCGCGAAATCGCTTGCTCATCTGGTTCAGCTTGCACCAGCGCGAGCCTCGAACCTTCGTATGTGTTGAAGAGTCTTGGGATCGGCGACGATCTTGCTCATTCTTCACTTCGACTTTCACTTGGTCGCTGGACGACCGAAGCAGAAATCGATGCGGCGATTGTGATGATTGAAACGGCAGTGAATCACCTTCGTCGGCTCAGTCCACTTTATGATTTGCACAAAGAAGGAGTAGACCTTTCCAAGATTGTTTGGCAAGCGCATTGAATAGAAGAACAGCCTTTTACGACCCAAGTTCGTTTTTGAAAAGTTATGTAGGAACAGCGATTGAATATTAGAACAGCCTTTTATGACCCAAGTTCGTTATCAGTAAGAACAGAAAGCAATCAACATGGCATACAGCAATAAAGTCATCGAACATTACGAAAACCCGCGAAATGTCGGCGCATTTGGCACTTCCAAAGAAGTCGCCGCACGCAAAGACATTGGTGTTGGCATTGTTGGCGCACCAGAGTGCGGTGATGTGATGCAACTCCACATTAAAGTCAGCGATCAAGGAATTATCGAAGATGCGAAGTTCAAGTGTTTCGGTTGCGGTTCCGCAATCGCAAGTTCTTCACTCGCAACTGAATGGATCAAAGGAAAGACTGTCGATGAGGCATTGACGATTCGCAATACGCAGATCGTCGAAGAACTCAGCCTGCCGCCAGTCAAGATTCATTGCAGCGTGCTCGCCGAAGATTCCATCCGCAGCGCGATCGAAGATTGGAAGAAAAAGTCCGGCGCGTCGCCAGCGAACCCATCAACAACGCCAGTGACTCAACACGCCTAAAGGAGTTTGAAATGCCTCTTCATGTGACTGAAACCGCCGCTCGTGAAATCGACACCATCATTCAACAGCAGGGACTCGACGCAGGAAAAATCTGCTTGCGAGTCGGCGTGAAAGGTGGCGGATGCTCGGGTTTTTCCTACATCCTCGACCTCACCGAAGTCCAGAAAGATTCTGATGAGTGCTGGTCATATTCTTATCCGCGTCGCTCAGCGAAGGCTGGCGCAAGCGAAGGCGCAGGCTCGGTTGCTGTTGCGACGGCAGTCGCAGATTCCGCAGGCGAACCATTCACAGTGAGAGTCTTGTGCGATCCAAAGTCGTACCTCTATCTCAATGGAACCACCATCGACTTCAAAGATGAAATCATGGGACGCGGATTTGTTTTCAACAATCCAAACGCCACGACATCGTGCGGTTGCGGATCCAGTTTCAGCGCATAAAAATTTCGCCATCGGCGCCAAAGATTTTTTTGTAGTTCAATGTGCGACAGCCCTTGAAATGGGCGTCTATTGTCGTTTGCCGACACTGGACGCCCATCTCGCAGTGGTACCGGCGGATCACTCGCGTGCGAGCGACCCCGCCGCGTCTTCGCAGAGAGCCTTCGCCGAAACTCCGTTACCAACCGCACGCTGCATCCACAATTCTGGGGTCAAGCGTCCGATCGAAGTGATGCGCCGAGTCTCTGTCGCAATATCTTTGGTTCGCATAAATGATCGAATCTGGTGACTCATCACATGGCCAAGCGTGTAATCCGCCAAGTACAGCGGATGCCCGATCATGTGTTGATACGCCGCGAGCAATCGATATGGATCCGCGCCGAAATCGCGCTCATAGAACCGCTTCCAAAGTCGATCTGCAATCGCAAGCACTTCGGTTCGCAATTGCTCCGCCGTCGCGTTTGGGTTTGCATACATCCAGCGCCAGACTTGAAGTTCCAGCAAACTTGGGCCAGCAATTTGGCACGCAGCAAGCATTGTCTGCACGCTGTCAATCGCAAACGCACGGTCGGCACCATCTTTCGCTTCAATCCCAAGTACGCGCTTGCCAAGAGATTGATAGAGAAACGCAAACGCCTCTGTGCATGCGGTGTTTGGAACATTGCGTAGCGCAGGTCGCGGCGCAAAGTATGTCGAGCAGAGCTGTTCGAGATTGTGGCCGAGTTCGTGCATGGCAGTATCAAACCCATCCCAACCGAGTTGATCCTTCAGCCGACTTGTTCGCAACCACGCTCCATATTCAGTCAGCAGCGGCCGCATCGCATGACCCGATCCCTTGGCAATTTCGACTTTGATGCGCGACCCCAAGAAGTCCGCATCCTTTGCGCTGTATCCAAGATCTCGCAGTACTTGCGGAAGCGCCGCTTGGAAAGCCAGTTCGTCTGGAAATCGTGCAGCAACTGCCGCATCCATTTCTGACGCTGGCCGCGATTCTGCAATGTCGTCGAAGTAGATATCAAATGGTTCAAGATCTCTCCCAAGGCGCTTCCGTAAATATGCGGCGAGATCTTTTCGCATTGGATGATCAAGCAAGTCTGTCAAGAGACGCTCAACATCTTTCTCTGACATTTCTCGTGCGAGTTCGAACTTGCGCGCGATGGCAGTTGGATGCTCTGGATAGTGCGCGTCGAATTCTTTCCCAAGTTCGAATTGCTTCAACCATGTTTCGTATCGCGCAAGCCCCATCGTCTCATCGGCCTTCACTGAGACTCCACCGATCGTATTGGTCTGCGAATTCCAATCACCCTTCGATGTGCGATCCATGATCGATTTCGGAACGCCACCATCGATAGCTCGCGCCATCACGCCTGCAAGCGCGCGTTGGCGGGGGAGTCCATCTGGATTGTTGTACTGAGCCTTGATTTCTTCGCGCACCAACCAGTGCGTGAGCAACGCACGATCCTCTGCAAACCACCGTTTCCCCGTTGAATCAACCAATGTTCCAACCGGAATATGAAAGTGCGAAACCCACTGCGAAGCTGCATGACCAACTTGGCGTGCTTTTTCGGAAAGTTCCTTTGGAATGCGTGCGCCGAAAGCTTGCACAACTCTGACCGCAGCCCATTGATTCATATCCCATTGTGCGCCGGTCTTGAGCATTGAATCCAAATTGACGCGTTCAAAATTCAGGAGGGCGACAAACGCTAATTTCTGACGATAGAACTGATCGGACAAATCTGGCGCAGGATCGAAAGTCGCAAGCATGTCGTCGATGCCTGGAAAGTCGTCGCCCGCCAAGTCACTGTGTCTGCGCAATGATCGGTGCATTTCATACAAGTGTCCGTTGATCTGTTCGAGCGCACCTTCGATGCGAGCGAGCAACCGCACCAAGTCAGCGCCGATGGGCACAAATCGTTCGAGGCAGAACTTTGTGAATGCCGCTTCATCACCATCTGCGCTTTGCCAACGAGCGGCGACTTGCGCAATTCCACATTCGATGCGGGCGCGATGCGCAGGACCGAATTTTTCGACGAGCGCAGAAATAGCGATATGGCTGTGATCTTTCATAGAAGGTGTATTGTGTCTTGAATCCCGCTTGACGGCAATTGGCTGAAAATCGTTATTCTTTGTCCAAATGATGCAACGAACAATCCTTTGCAGCCTCGCCTTCATCCTGACTGCGTGTCAGATTCCCGAAGCAGGAAAGTTTGATCAGCTGCACAAAGGGATGACCGAATCCGAAGTTGTTGCGCTTTTGGGAGAGCCATCTTCGCGAACGTCTGCCCAGCTGAACAAAAGCGGTCAAGTCGTCGGACAAGCTTCATGGCAATACGGCGACAATCTTTCGACTTTGACTACAAATGCGATGTTCAAAGATCAACCGCCGTCGGACCGAGTCTGGGTCATTTTCTTTGATGGGGATGGAAAAACCACAAGCTGGCAGAAGCCAGCTTGGGATCAATAAGCGAAATTATTTTTCTGCGGAATCCGTCGCTGCGACGCCCAATCTGCTGCATCGTCGCAGCGGAATCCGTCGCTGCGACGCCCAATCAGACCGACGCAGCCATCTTTGCCGCCTTCTTGCGCGCATCTTCGAGATTACCGACATACATAAACGCACTCTCGGGAAGATCGTCGCCTTCGCCATTGCAAAGACGCTCGAAACTATCAATGGTGTCTTCGAGCGAGCAGGTCACGCCAGGAAGTCCGGTGAAGACTTCGCCGACATAGAACGGCTGCGAAAGGAAGCGTTCGATCTTGCGCGCGCGCGAGACTGCCAACTTGTCCTCTTCGGAAAGTTCGTCCACGCCCAGAATTGCGATGATGTCCTGAAGATCCTTGTAACGCTGCAAGATTCCTTGCACGCGTCGCGCAACTTTGTACTGGCGTTCGCCGACAACTTGCGGATCGAGAATGCGGCTGGTGGAAGCAAGCGGATCGACAGCGGGATAAATTCCCTTCTCTGCAATCTTGCGCTCGAGCACGATGAATGCGTCAAGATGACTGAAGGTTGTCGCTGGTGCAGGATCGGTCAAATCGTCTGCAGGAACATAAATAGCCTGCACTGAAGTGATCGCACCTTTGTTGGTCGATGTGATCCGTTCCTGCAACTGTCCCATCTCGCTCGAGAGAGTTGGCTGATATCCCACGGCGCTGGGCATACGACCCAAGAGCGCGGAAACTTCAGATCCTGCCTGCGTGAAACGGAAAACATTGTCAACGAAGAAGAGAGTTTCTTTTCCACTTTCGTCGCGGAAATTTTCGGCCATTGTCAGCGCGCTGAGTGCAACGCGAAGTCGTGCGCCTGGTGGCTCATTCATCTGTCCGAAGACCATTGCAACTTTGTCTAACACATGGCACTTCTTGCCGGTTGCATCTGTGTATTCGGCTTCTTGCATTTCAAGCCACAAATCGTTTCCTTCGCGCGTTCGTTCACCCACGCCTGCGAAGACGGAGTAACCACCAAAGTTTCGCGCGACGCGTGCGATCATCTCTTGGATGACGACGGTCTTGCCGACGCCTGCGCCACCGAAGAGACCGATCTTTCCACCGCGGACGAATGGACACAAAAGATCAATGACCTTGATGCCTGTTGGCAACACTTCTGTTTTTGGATTGAGATCGACAAACTGAGGTGGCTCTCGGTGGATCGGCGCAAAATTTGTTTGGCCAATTGGACCGCGCTCATCAATAACTTTGCCAAGCAAATTGAAGACGCGACCGAGCACTGCTTCGCCAACGGGAACCTTGATGGGCGAACCAGTGTCTGCGCAGGAATCGCCTCTGCGAATTCCGTCAGTTGATGCAAGAGCGACACAACGCACGACGCCACCGCCGAGATGCTTTGCGACTTCTCCCATGAGAACTGTCTTGACTCCGCGGAAATTGAAATCGACTTGGACGGCGTTATAGATCTCGGGGAGCGAATCCTCAGAAAATTGAACGTCGAAAGTGGATCCGATGACTTGTGTGATTGTGCCTTTTGTTGACATTATTTTTTCTCTTGTTGACGAATTTGAAGGAGCGCAAGAATAGCGAGTGCGAGCGAAATCGTCCACGACTCAGGTCGTGCGAACTCCGCCCAATTCCGTGCTTGATTTGAGCGGATCTGGCAGCGTGGTGACCAGAATCTCCGCGCCTTGCACACCGGATTGACCCAACAATCCACTGTGATTTGCAGGCAGAATGAGCGTCGTTCCGCGGCGAAGGGGCTGTGGGAATTGATCAGCGTGGAATTCTCCGTCGAGAAGTGTCCAAATGACTGGCACACCGATGCCGTCATGTTGCAGAGGAGTATGTGGTTGAACACTCCATTTTTCAACATCGAACCATTCAGTACGCACGAGCCCTTCGATCTCGATTGAATCGGAATGAACAATATTCGGAGTCCGTGCGCGGTCAAGATTGGCAAGGTTCTGATCTTCTCCAAGCAGCAAACATTCCATTGCTGCAGCAAGATCGAGTGGGCGTGCTGGATCATTGCGACCCCAATCCCACATTCGAAATGTTGTGTCGCTTGGCGTTTGCACTTCTGCAACAAGCACTCCTGCGCCAAGCGCGTGGCAGATTCCAGACGGCAACCAAAAGCAATCGCCTCGTCGCGCAGGGTGCGTGATCATGATTTCCAGAAGTGTGTCTTGTTGAATATGTCGCTCGCACTGCGCGCGAGTGATGTCGGGGCGAATGCCGCGATAAATAAGTGCGCCAGGATTCGCATCGAGCACGAACCACATTTCGCTTTTCATGTGAGCGTGCGGATGTTGTTTGCTGTAACTCAAGTCTGGATGCACCTGCACCGAGAGGTTCTGCCCAGCGTCAAGAATCTTCAAAAGCAGTGGGAATCCAGCGTTTTCAGAGTCGAATTGGGAAAGAGCGCGTCCCATCAGCGCTCGTCGTTGCACAGGATTTTGCATGAGATCATGAATTGTCAATCCCGCAGAATCGCCGCTTGCAATTGCAGTGCGTCCATCCAAAATAGTTGCGGGAAGATCTGCGACAAGCCACGCTTCTCCTACAGCGCTGCGTGCACGACAACTTTGATATGGATCACTCGATGTCGAAGTCGGCGCAAGCCAAGGTCCAAGTCGGTTACCTCCCCACACGCGATTTCGAAAAATGGGTTGAACGAGAAATGGGTCCAGCACGATCACTCCAAGAGTTTAGATCGCCATTCCCGTGATGGTTGCTTCGAAGACGAGTTTGTCATTCACGACGCCTTGCGTCTGACTGACGAAGCGACGCACATTATATGAAACTTCTTTGGTGAGAAGATAAAAATGATCGCCGGGAACCACTTGCCCTCGAAAGACGACATCATCGCAGCGTGTGAAGCCAAGAAACCCAGATGTCCTACCAAGTCGGGTATGAGCGATGCTGCAAAGTTGGGCGGCCGCTTCAATCATCAGCACGCCTGGGAAAATAGGCCTGCCAGGAATATGTCCTTCGACCCAGAATTCATCGTCGCGAATGACGCGTTCGCCAAATGCAGAAGTTCCCGCTTCGGAAAGCCAAATCACACGGTCTATCATCCGCATGTGGCCGCATTGGGGAAGATATCTATCGATTTCCGCCTTGTCACACAGAGTGTGGGAACGGTCGATTTGGTCGATTGGGAAAAGGAGGGATGCTGGCATAAATTATTTGAAGAATTCGGGGGGGGGTGGCGAGAAGATAGCAATTTGCTACACTTCTGAGTAATAAGGAGGTCTGAACCAATGATCATGCAAAGTTATGAAAAACTTCTGGCGGTTCTCAACGGGGCTCGCGAAGACATCGAAAAGGCCGCTGGAGGCAATCGAGCGGCTGGAACACGCGCACGAAAGCACATGCAGGAAGTGCGATCTGTCGCTCAAGAGGTTCGTGCTGCGATCCTTGCTGGGCGTGAGACACCACCGAAGGCTTGATTTGACACCGCGCAGAACGTCGCAAATGGCGTTTTGACGCTTTCACGTCTTTCACGCCGTTTTTCCGCTGATTTCTATCAGCGGGGTTTTATTTTCTTCATGTTGTTGTTGCAACATCCACGCACCGAACCGTCGTTATTCTTGCGGAATCGAAACAACGGATTTGGCAAGTGGCAACATTGCTCGAAAAGCGGGGTGTTCGCATGTGCCCATCATTTCATAAAGTGCGGAAACAACACCGGTGGGGATACTGCCAGCTCGTTCCATGCGCCGAAATGCAGGTTTGATCTGATCAGGCTGACCAGAGGAAATCGCATCTGTCGCATGAAATGTTTGAATCCCATTGGTGCAGCAGTCAAGAATTGTTTGCAAAACACAAACATGCGCTTCGATTCCGCAGATGAGGAGATTTGGTCGACCGAGTGATCGAATGAGTTCGTGAACTTCAGTTGTGAGTGCGGAGAAGCATAGTTTTTCCAGCACGGGAGTTCCTTGGGGAAGAACTTCGGCGATTGGGGCAAAGGTATGACCCAGCCCTTTGACATATTGCTCGGTGACAATGATTGGCATCTTGAGCAGTGATGCCCCGGAAATGAGAGAGCGGCATTTCACAACAAGCGATTCAGAATTGTGAATCGTGGGCATCAAGCGATCTTGAATGTCGATCACCAAGAGCGCAGTCGTATCGGAATGAATGCGAGGGATTGGCATTGGGGTTTGACAGTATTACACCCGAAGCTCAGGCTCTTCGTGCAGTGCCTTCGCATATCGCGCCCGAATAGGCTCGATGGAATCTCGCAGGAACGAATCTGCTTGTTCTGTCGAGCGACCCACAAATCGCTTTGCACTGATGAGCGATTGAAGGTCGATTGCCTTGAAGTGGGGATCGCCCGCGAGGCGCGAAAGTAAATCGTTGGGAGCGCCATCACCCTTGATTCGCTGTGCTGCTGCCTGTGAATGTTGGCGAAGCGATTCGTGTGCTTCTTGGCGGTCTACGCCACGAGCAACTGCTGCGAGGAGAATTTCTTCGGTCGCCATGAATGGAAGTTCGGCTTCGAGTCGAGCGGTGCATTGTCCGGGATAGACCACCAATCCTCCTGCGACATTTGCCATCACTTCGAGCGCACCATCGAGCGCAAGGAATGATTCAGGAATCGAAAGACGACGGTTGGAAGAATCGTCCAGTGTTCGCTCGAGCCACTGCGTGCTTGCAGTGTCGTATGCATTGTGCGTCAGCGAAATCACGAAACGAGCGAGACCCGTTGCGCGTTCACAGCGCATTGGATTTCGTTTGTATGGCATCGCACTCGATCCAATTTGTTCAGATTCGAATGGCTCGTCGACTTCGCGCAAATTGCAGAGCAGGCGAATGTCGTTCGCACATTTATGGACAGCGCACGCACCGACCGCCAGCGATGAAAGCATTTGCGCGTCCCAGATTCGCGGATATGTCTGGCTGGTCATTGGCCACAGTGCGTTGGCATTTCCCCAGAAAATCTCTGCAAATCTGCGTTCAAGTTGATCGACTCGCTTTGGATCGCCGCCGCAAAGTGTCAAGAAAGATGCTTGAGTTCCAGTCGCGCCACGCAGTCCACGAAGTTTGAGAGTGTCTCTGCGCATTTCGATTTCGTTCAGCGCGATCACAAATTCTTGCGCCCACAGCGTTGCGCGCCGCCCCATCGTGAGAGGTTGAGCAGGTTGGTAATGGGTGAATCCCAAGACTGGCAGTTCGCGCCATTTCTGTGCGAATGCGCCAAGTCGATCGATCACTCGCGCAAGACGAGTGGCGATCAGAGAGAGTGCTTCGCGTTGCAGAATCGCGTCGGCATTGCAAACAACATCTTGACTTGTTGCGCCGAGATGAAGGATCGCACGTGCAGTGACGGCTTGATCGCCCAGAGTATGGACGTGCGCCATCACATCGTGACGGAGTCGTTGCTCGTGCTTGGCAGCAGCATCGAGGTCGACAGAATCAAGAACGCGCCGAATCGCTTCGACTTGTTCTGAAGTTGGACCGAGTGACAATTCCATTTGAGCTTGAGCCAGCGCAAGCCAAACGCGGCGCCAAGTTGTAAAGCGATGGCGTTCGCTCCAAATAGAACGCATCGCCGCCGATGCGTTGCGGGTTTCAAGCGGTGATCGGTATCCGTGACTCGCCGAGTCGGAGGTCATGATCGCAGAGTAGCGGAGGATGGCTCTATTGGTTTCGGTGCGCCGACTCGGGGTTCGGTTCCTGCGCGTAATCGACTGATATTCGTTCGGTGCTTCCAGACAACCAGCAATGCAAGCGTGGCAACTGCGATCAGCAGCGGCAGAAAGGCATCGACGGTGATTGGTGGTTCTGCTTCGAAGGCTTTCACGCGAAAAATCAACAGCAAAGGCAGAGAGATCGCAGCACAAATAGATGCAAGCGATACAAAACGAAAGATTTTCAGCACGACGATCCAAACGAGCAATGCGCCCAGTGTGGGGAATGTCATCAGCGGCCACATCGAAAGCAGCGCGCCAAAGCTAGTGGCGACTCCTTTGCCACCGCGAAATCCAACCCACGGCGAAAAGACATGACCAAGAATTGCAGCAACTCCAACGAGTGGCATCAGCATGCCGACCATATTGATTTCCTCTGGATGTTGCCTTGCAAGAAACCACCAGACACCAAGAACTGGCAATGCCCCTTTGAGTGCGTCAAGAAAAAAACAGAGCAGACCAAATTTTCGGCCGAGCACTCGTCCAACATTTGTTGCGCCAATGTTCTTCGAACCATGCTGACGAATGTCGATTCCTTTGGCGCGACCGATGATCAAGCCAAATGGAATGCTGCCACATACAAATCCAATGGAGATCATGAGAGCCCAAAGTGGTGCGTGCATCCAGTTCATCTTGAAATCCTACTTCGTTCATGCGCGGCGAGTGATTGATCGAGCGTCTGCGCAGCATGCATCACATCGCCAACAGAGATTCGATCAATCGCACAGAGTGTGGAGTGATCGTCTGCGATGCGGTCTTCTGTCAAGAATGGTTCGGAGAGAAGGCGTCGCTCGTGAGGATAATCCGTTGGAGTCCATCGACAATCCGTTGGTCCAAAGAGCGCAATCGTTGGCGTTTGAAGTGCTGCGGCAATATGTCGCGGTCCTGTGTCGTTGGTGAGAAGCAGCGCTGTGCGCTCAAGAATTGCTTTGAGCGATCCCAGCATCACGCCGCGTGAGCAGAGGTCGATTCCACCTGATTTCTCCGCGATTTCCGCGCAGAGAGCGGCTTCAGCTGGACCTCCATTGACTGCGATTGTTCGTGGAGGATCTCCTGCAGGGCGAACCAGCGAGAGTTCCCGCGCCGCACGAACAAAGTGATCGGCTGGCCACCGTTTGTCTTCTCGATTCGCGCCGGGATTGAGCAAGATGAGATTTCGTATGGGAGCGGTTGTGTCTTTTGAATTTTCCGACGATTCGCGCAGAAGAATTTGCGCGGCGCTGCGATCTTGTTCAGTGACATGCAATTCAATGTGTTGATCAACCAGAGGCACTCCTGTCCACCAACTTGCCAGCGATGCGTATGCCGTTGCCGCGCTTTGGAGTGATTTCTCTTGAGCGAAGCGGTGATTGAGAAGCCATCCGCGTCCATCTCGATCTGTTCCTGCGCGGTGGGTAATGCCAGTCAGTCGCGCAAAGGCGGCGCTGCGAAATGAATTTGGAAGCAACAGCACAGCGTCGAAATGTTCTGCTCGGATGTTGCGAAGTTCGCCGAGTGCTTTCGTGCCGCGCATTGCTCCAGGGTGAAATGAATTGATCCACGGAAGACCATCCATCAGTGGTCGCAGATTGGTGCGGCCGAATGTGGCGATGCGTGCGCTTGGGCGATGTTGAGCAAGATGTCGAAGAACTGGAGTTGCCATACACGCATCACCAACCCATGAAGGCAGGATGACCAGAATGTTGCGCACATCTCTGGGAAGAATCGGATGGATCGGTTGGGCTTTCTCGTTCATCCGTTGACCCAGATTGGCAAAGCGCCATGTGAATTCGCCCAATGGTTCGTATTTCTGCGCAATTCAGCTGTAAATCCAAGCACGACGATCTCGCTGCCAACGATTTCCAGATCGACTCCAGTTTGATCGACTTTCACTCGCACGAGGCGAATTCCTTCGCGCTCTGCAAGTGCGTGCGCTGCCGCTTGAATCATATTTCTTGTATGCGCATCTGCGAGTCGCCCTGACAGAGCGAGCAATTTTGCAGAACTCGTCTGCGCCCACATCGGTGCGCCATCACGGCCATCCATGCGCAGAATGCGATGGCTTGCGTGCAGTAAATCTACTTCGACAAAATCTGCCGCGCTTGTGGCGCGCGTTTCTGCGACAGCGTGGGATGGGGGAGTGATCAGAATTGTGCGACATCTCGCGGCTCGACCAGCTTCTATATCTCGCTCTTGATCGCCAATCATCCAACTCTTCGTGCAGTCGATCGAAAGTTCATCTGCTGCTGCGATCAACATTCCAGGCGCTGGCTTTCGCCAAGGATGTTCTGCACGATATTTGGCAACCGTTCCATTTGGATGAAATGGGCAATACATCCACTTTACAATCAGTGGCTCGGAGCGCGACCAGCCAGCTTCGCGCATCAGTAATTCTTCGCAGCGCGCATGAACTGCATCGACATCTTCTTCGCTATAAAGTCCGCGCGCAACTCCGCCTTGATTTGTGACGACCACGACGCAATATCCAGCTTCGCGAAGCGCGCGGATTCCCCACGCAACTCCCGGCAAAATTCGCACGAGTTCGGGATCGCCCAAGTCGCCGTCATTGGCCAAAATCGTATTGTCTCGATCGAGAAAAACTCCGCTCTTCACAGTTGAAGCCTAGCGGATGATCGGCAGCGTGCGTCAAACCACAGAAGATGGGCCGACCCCGCCGAGCGTGTGTCCGAGTCGATCGCCGAACGATGTTCCAAGCGCACGAGCGGCTGTAATGAGCGCGTGATTTGTAGGGATGAGGCGTTGACGACCAGCGGAGACAAGAAGATCAACATCACTAAAGACGTTGTTTTCTCGCACAACCAAGCGTCCTGAGGCGCCTTCCATCAGGATGGACACAGCGTGATATCCGAAATTTGTGGCAAGGATTCGGTCGGCGGCGATTGGCATACCACCGCGCAGAATGTGGCCCAGAGATGTAGTGCGAACTTCAGCGTTCGTTTTTGTTGCGATCATGTCTGCGACTCGCTGACCGACACCGCCGAGACGAATTGGGTCTTGACTCGTGGGATCGATTCTCGCAACGATCTGGTGACCGCCAATTGGCTTTGCACCTTCGGCGACAACGACGATTGCAAATCCTGGGCCACCACTCATTCGCTGAGTGACATAGTCTGCAATCGCATCTTCTTCATACGGAATCTCTGGGATCAAGATCACATCTGATCCACTTGCAATTCCAGAGGTCAAAGCAATCCATCCAGCATTTCGTCCCATCACTTCGCAGACCATCACTCGGTGATGACTGTCCGCTGTGGAATGCAGGCGATCAAGCGCTTCGGTTGCAGTTGCAACTGCGGTGAGGAATCCGAAAGTAATTTCCGTACCGAAGAGATCATTATCGATTGTCTTTGGAATGCCAATGACATTGATCCCAGCTTCGACAAGCGGAGCAGCGCAACTCATCGTGCCATCACCGCCAATAACAATTAGCGCATCAATCTTGTTCTTGCGAATCGTTTCGATACACGTCGGCGTGACATCAGAAAACACGAGGCTTCCATCGGCTGCCATCGAAGTGCAATATCGCTTTGGATTGCAACGGTTGTTGCTTCCCAAGATTGTCCCCCCTCGGGTCAGGATTCCAGAGACGTCGCGGAAGGAAAGTGGCCGAACGCGATTTTCGATCAATCCCTGAAAGCCATCTTCGATTCCGAAAACTTCGATGCCATATTGCAAAATTGCCGTCTTCGCGACTACACGAATAACAGCATTTAAGCCGGGGCAATCGCCACCGCCTGTCAGAATACCGATGCGTCGAATGGAATCTGGGCTCATTGGCAGCGCAGAACTGTAGTGCATTCAAGAACTCCGTGCTGATTCGCTATTCTTCAGCAATGCAAATTTCCAGTCGTATCGCCGAAATGAAGGAATCCGCAACACTTGCTGTGGGCGCGCGTGCAGCAGCGCTCAAAGCACAAGGAATCGATGTGATCGGTTTCGCAATGGGCGAACCTGATTTTGATACGCCGTTTGCAATCAAGCGCGCTGCGATCAAAGCATTGGAATCTGGAATGACAAAGTATGCGCCGACAGCGGGCGATAAGCCAACGCGCGAAGCGATTGCAAAAAAGTTGCGCGAAGAAAATGGCATCCAATGTCGAGGTGAAGATGTGACAATCACTGTTGGCGCAAAGCATTCGGTGTATATGGCATTGCAGACAATGATCGAGCCAGGTCGTGGCGACGAAGTCTTGCTGCCAACTCCAGCGTGGGTGAGTTACCGCCCGTTGATCGAACTTGCAGGTGGAATTTGCGTCGAAGTTCCAGGGGCGATCGAAAATGGTTTTCGAGTCTCTGCCGAACAAGTCGCGCGTGCGATCACGCCGCGCACGATTGGAATCCTTTTGAATTCACCAAGCAATCCTTGCGGGATTGTCTATCCCGAGTCCGAACTGCGCGCCATCGTCGATGTGATCGCTGCGCACCCAAAGATCGCGATCATTTCAGATGAGATTTACGAAAAACTTATCTTCCCAGAGATTGCCCCTGGAATTTCTCATTGGTCTCCTGGTAGTGATCCGCGCGTTGCAGATCGCACAGTGACGATTAACGGAATGAGCAAGGCATATGCGATGACTGGATGGCGCATTGGATATATGTGCGCGCCAAGTGGGCAGGGGCAATTCATGCGCGAAGTGATCAAGCTGCAAGGACAGATGACAAATTCAATCGCAAGCTTTTTCTTACCAGCGGTGGTCGAAGCGTTGTCGCCTGCGAGTGGCCCAGAAGTTGAAAAGATGCGCGTTGCGTTTGCTGCGCGTGCGAAACTGATCTATCGATTGTTGTCAGATGTTCCAGGATTCCAAGCAGTGCAATCGACTGGCGCTTTTTATTCATTCCCAAACATCGAAGCATTGCTTGGTCGAAAGTCTCCAGGTGGAAGGCTTCTTCATTCGGCGCAAGTATTTTCCGAAGCTCTTCTCGCTGAAGCGCATGTCGCAGTCGTTCCGGGAGAAGATTTTGGCGAATGCGCACGCAACCATGTTCGATTTTCCTTCGCATGCTCCGAGGCGCAAATAGAAAAAGGCATCGCACGCGTCGATGCGTTTGTTCGATCCTTGGTTCAAGTAGAAGCCGCAAGTCGAAGTTGAGCGAGGCGTTTATGTCGCGCCGATCGTCACAGGGAGCGGCTGACCCTTCGGCTCATAGTTTGGACTGAGCGCAATGTTCAAAGCGCGTCGATGTCCCGATGGATCACGAGGAATATTTTCTTGATCGATGATGCGCTGAATCGCCATGATTCCTTCGATCAGCATTTCTGGTCGAGGAGGACATCCAGGCACATAGACATCCACAGGAATAAATTGATCGATGCCTTGCACGACGGCGTATGTGTCGAACACGCCGCCAGTTGATGCGCATGCGCCCATTGAAATGACCCACTTGGGTTCCGCCATCTGTTCGTAAATTCGTTGAAGCACTGGCAATGTCTTGACGCTCACACGGCCAGCAACAATCAAGAGATCAGATTGACGCGGCGAAAAGCGCATGACCTCTGCGCCGAAACGAGCAAGGTCGAAGCGCGAGCATGCTGTTGCCATCAATTCAATACCGCAGCATGCGGTTGCAAATGGCATTGGCCACACACTAGATCTTCGTGCCCAATTGACAATGCGATTGAGGTTGGTGGTCAATACGCTGTCGGTCGGTAGGACTGTCTCAATACCCATAGTCCTTTAGTCTATCCCTCATATAGAAGGAAGGCTACTGAGCAAGCAATTGTTTTTTCTTGTGGTAATAGGTGGCGGCATCTTGCCCTTTGGGAACAGGTCCCCACATCAATTCGTCAAGTCCGCCTGGTTTTTCGTTGAAATCTGGATCGGAGACTTCGGTTGTTGTTCCATTCGATTTCACGCGGATAACTTTTTCGTAACAGGCAACACTGCCACCGATGGCAACGATGCAAGTGAAAAATAGAATACGCCGAGCAATTATAAAGCCGCGACAAGGGGAGTTGTTCACAGCAGCAACCGTTCGAGGTCGTGGCTTGACGATGTAATCGTGAAGAGACGATCGACGCGCATCATGCGAACGAGATCTGTGAGATGGATGTTCATTCCAGCGAGAACTGGTCGAAGTCCCGCATCGACCGCGCGATTTCGCAGGTCAACGCAGAGTCCAAGTCCCATGCTTGACAATGAAGTGGTTCTTGAGAGGTCGATGACCAAACACTTTCCTTTCGTGGAACCTTCGAGCATGCGAGAGACTTCCGTCGCAATCAGCGCGGCTTCGCGTACGCCAATCGAAACAGCATCAAGCCGAGCAATCGTGTGCTTGTTCTTGACAGTGACGGTGACAAATGTTGCCGTCGATGTTCCGTGAGTTCCTGGGGTCATAAATTGCTTCCTTTCAATTCTGTATTTGAAACAGCATTTTGGCAAGTGCGAGAAGTTCCGAATGTCTCATTTTCTATAGATTTAAGCTGTGCAATGCGAAGAGTTTCGATGAAATCGCCATTTCCACTGCCGCGTTCGATGGATGCTACCCGAAAGCCTACGCGCAGCGCCTCGGCGACGGTGATCGAATCGCCCGATCGAGTGGGGAGAATTCGGCCATTCTCTTGAACATAAATCACCAGTTTTGATTCCGCAAACAGCATCGTCAGTCTCGTGGCGGTCGTGAGATCCAATTTCAATGTGTCGCTCATGGAAGTCAGAGTCGCCTCTGTCCCTTTGCGGTAGTGATCACAAATCCATTCCATCGCACTGACAGCGATGGCAGGTTCAAATGTGCTTGATTGATGACTCAGAATGCTGCGAATGCGTTCGTGACTGATGAGTGCGTGAAAGAGAGAAGAGACTTGCAATCCAAAGAGAACAATCAACCACATCGCATAGACCCAGAACATAAAAATCGGAACGAGTCCCAGCGAGCCATACAACCGATTGCCGGTGAATGCTTTGTCCATATAAATCCCAAGAAAGTGACGGCCAAATTCCAAACCGATCGCACCGACAAGCGCTCCAGCAACGATCGTCTTCCAACGCATTCGTACGGTTGGAATCACGGCGTATGCAATAAAGAGTAGGAGAAAGAGCAAGCAGAATCCCAGGATCGGTCGGACGAAGACATACGACGTTGGCAAAGTCGTTTGTCCATCGACAAACCCTTTTACTTCGTTGTCCAGCACAGGCAGCATTGCCAACAGAATTGGACCAAGTGTCAACATGGACCAATACACAAGTATTCGGCGATGCCATGGTCGAGAGTTTGCAGAACGACAAACGATATTGAATGTGTTTTCGATGGCAACAATCAACCAAATTGCAGAGAAGAGAACAACGATGACACCGATGATTCCCAGCGCAGAGAGATCAATTGTCCCAGAAAAGCGCACGAGTTCTTCAATCCATTTACTCAGCGGCTGCTTTTCGACTGTACTGCTTCCTTCGACAACGGCGTCGATTCCAATTTCGTTCAGTCCCGCCATCTCTGCGAGAGATTCCACAAATTTTGGAAAATGTTCCCCAGCAAGCGATCGCGCTGCAAGTGTTGCTACAAACAAAACTGGCACGAGTCCAAAAAGTGTTCGAAAGGAAAGTGCGGCAGCCATATCAGGCGCTCGAACTTCTGCAAGATGCCGAATGCAATAACGGGCAATCGCAATACCGCGACTGGATTTTTGCAGTACGTCCACGGTTCAAGTCTATCGGATTGAAGTCTCCAAAACTTGCAAAGGTAGATCGATCATCAATCCGAAGAGAGGGGTGGACGCAGGAGCATCGCTCGTCATCTTCGGGCCAGTGACTGTCACGCCACCGCGCGTTCTCTTCGAGGAGAAAAAATCTTCCCCATTGCCAGCGTCGATCAGCACGCTGAACGAACGCGCCTTCGTTTCTTTGAAGTGATACGAATTATCGCCGGACTCGCCTTGGATAAATTTCCCCAGTCCGACATAATGATCGAAACCATCGAGATCGCAGAGCATCGCAAGTGCTTGTTGCGCCGCTGATCCTTGTGAAAGTGGATCGCCCCGATATGTATCGTTGCCAGTGGCATCGAGAAGAAGCGAAATGGATGTGTCCCAAGCTGCGCCCTGGCCAGCAGCAGTCATTGACCAATATGTGTCTTCGCCTGCGATATCGATCAAAACTCCAACTGCCTGATGAGCGGAGAATCCTTGCGCATAGCGGTTTCCGCGATAGAGGTCATCTCCACTGTGATCAAGCAGCATTCCAAATCCATAAAAATATCCGCCGCCTTGTGCAAATTCTCCTCCTTCATATCGATCGTCGCCGCTGAAATCTGCAAGCAGGCCGACGCCACCAGCAATCAGTTGTCGCGCGCCAAATCCCACGCCTTGGCTCATCGCGTATGAAACAGCAGGCGTTCCATAGACGCTTGGAAAGGCGCCATCAACTCGATAGAGATCATTTCCCTGCGTGTCTACGAGTGCGCCGATTCCAAGTGGCCCACCGAGTCCTTGTGAATAGACCACGCTTTCATAGGTGTCACTTCCCGATTGATCGAAAAGAAATCCTGCGCCCAGAATTCCTGCGCCCATGCTCCATGATTTAGTGCGATATCGATCGTTTCCACTTCGATCAATAAGTATGCCGACTCCGAACATTCCAGCGCCGCACGAAAAGTTCGCCCCTGAATATGTGTCGTCACCCGATGCGTCGTCAATGAGTGATAATCCAAAGAATCCCGCCGCAGGTCCTTGTTGCTCTGCACCTTCGTATTGATCGTTTCCAGCGAGATCGATGATCCCCTGATTTCCTTTGTACAGAGTGGACCATCTGTATTGGTCATCACCACCAGGTTCGAAAACTGCTGCGATCCGACTCATGTCATATGTGTTGTTGGCAAGTGATCCGACAACGACCCATCCCAATCCAGTCACATTTTCCGCGCTAAAAATTGGGCCAGTGACCGCGCTTGCAATTTCAGCAGGAGCTGCCTCATTTTCAAGAGATTTCCAATCTGCAGTGACGCCAAAATCTGCGTCGATATGAGCGAGCGATGATGCCACTGCACGCATCAATCCTCCTTCGCTCATATCCATACTTCGTCTTGCTCGAATCGCAAAGTTTTGAAATCGCTGCGCCGTCGTTGAACTCGGGCTGACCTCAACCATCAGCATATTCAGGAATTCAAAGCATTCAGCCTGCGAGGGGCGATCTTGAATTGCTCCTTCAAATTTCAATCTCGGTTCGTTGAGGAGAAAATCCATTGCAAAGATTGCGCCTTGCGGATCAGCGACGGGAATACTTCCTTGAAATGGAGGTAGCCCTTCAGTTGTTGCGCCAAAACTGCCACAGACAAATTCGGCTGCAGCACGCTGTGGAGAGTTGCGAATTCCATCCACAGGAGGAAGCGCCAATCGCAGAATCGGCGTTGCAGTCTTGGCAGAAATATTCGCAATCGTAAAAGGTTGTGCAATCGCTAATTTCATTGGATCGACGATCTTTGCGCCAGGAGCGCGACTGCAATACTTTGTGATCGCAGCAAGGACCAAATTTGTCGGGTCGCGAAGTTGATGCGTATCGATCAGCGGTCCGAGAGTTGTCGCGTTTGGTGAAGGGTCCAGCAGAGTTGTCGCAACCGCACATTCTTGAACAAAGGGCAGAGTTTTCGCTGGAAGTGGTTGATTTGGTAACTGAGAATCTTGCGCAAAGAGAATCGTGGGCAGAGATGCCAAACAACACGCATAAACAAATCGAAATGAACAAACGCTTGGCCAAGCGAAGGCGTTCATTAATAACAAAGGCTTGGCGCAATTTTTCTTCATATCGCAAGCATAGTTCCGGGGAAAAAACACTACCTTGTGGATATGCCACGTCGCGGTCAAAAACCAACTCACTCGTTTCTCGATGCATCGCGCGGTGTTCGCGTTCAAAAGGTGATTGCCGATGCTGGGTTGGCATCGCGGCGCGAGGCGGAAGCGATGATTACGCAGGGTCTCGTGCGAGTGAATGGGGAATTGATCGATGCGCTTCCTGCTTGGGTCGATCCACGTCGCGATCGAATCACTGTCGATGGAAGATTGTTACGCCCACCCGAGCAACATGTCTATGTGATGTTGCATAAGCCGCCAGGATTTGTCTGCACGAATTCCGATCCAGAGGGACGACGATTGGTTACAGACTTGGTTGATCATCCAAGTCGAGCGCGACTCTATTCGGTTGGTCGATTGGATTTCGATTCAAGTGGCCTTCTGTTGATGACCAACGATGGCGAATTTGCAAATCGTCTCACGCATCCGCGTTATGAGGTTTACAAGGAATATGAATTGATGGTCAAAGGAAGCCTCGGTCCAGAAGATGTTGACCGCCTTGAAGAAGGAATTTTTTCTCCAGCCGAAAAGACGCCGGGTTCTCGGCCGCAGGAATCACATCTGAAGATTCTTCGACGCGATGGCGAGCGAACGATTCTGACGATGGAATTGCGCGAAGGAAGTAACCGACAAATTCGCCAGTTGATGGCGGACCTTGGGCATCCCGTCAAGCGAATGCGCCGTACTCGAATGGGTCCGGTTCGTCTGAGAGGTCTTGCGGTCGGCGCATGGCGCGATCTCACGCATTCAGAATTGTCGCAACTGCGGCAAGAGGCATTTGCAGATGTTGCAACGATTCAGAAAAGGCGTGCATCGCCATCAAAGAATGTCACGAAAAGCATTGGCAAGAATTTGCGAACGACTTCGCGCAGAAGCTCGACGCCTCAGAGAAGTTCGTCGATGAAGAATTCGAATGGTCGATCGATCCGCGGCAATAGTTCTGGTCGTTCCGCTTCGTGATCGTTGAGTGAATTCATCCTAGAATCAAACAAATGCCTCAATACGAATACATCAGCGAAAGCGACGGAGAAGTCATCGTTCTCTTGCGACCAATGGCGCAAGCCGACAGCACAGTGATAGATCCAGAAGGTCGCGGCAGAAAATTCATACGCAAGATCAGCGCATTTGGCGTGACTGGAACAAGCTCTCCAGCGTCTTCGCCTCATGTCCATGTAGGTGGTTGCTGTCCGTGCGGGAAGCCCCAGTCTGCGTGTGGTAATCAGTGACGCCTTCGCAATTGCACGGTGTTGATTTTTCTGGAGCCGAAAATGGCGGGCTTCATAAAATTCGTGTCGCATCGTGGAAGTCTCCGACAGAAATTGTCGTCGAACGAGCGGATCGCAAGATGCTCGTCCGAATGATTCTTGATTCTGCCAAGAGCGAGCAGAGTCATCTTTGGAGGATTGATGCTCCAGCTGGAATTCCACTGCAGACGATTCGAGCGCACGGCATTGCGGAGAATTGGCTCGCAAGCGCACAGTGGTCCGCACAGTTTGGTTCGCCTCGAGCGTGGCGCACAAAGTTGCGCGAAGTTTCACGAGAAGAGCCTCGGCGAAAAACGGATTCCCAATCGCGGACTCCGATGGCTCCTATGAATCTTCGCGTTTTCAAACAGACGTGGACGTTTATGTGCGAAGTTCTGTTGCCATTGCAATCTGCGGGGATTTCGATCTCTCCAATGGCGTTGACAGGTTCACGCGTGACGGTTTGCGAGAGTTGCCCTTCGAGCGTTTTGCAGCGTTTGGGATGGCCCGCAAAGGGATACAAGGGCGAAGGCGTACCTCCAAGTCGCGTGCGAGCGTTGATCGCAAGGCGACTGGAAGAAACAGGAATTCCGATTTCGAAAGTTATGATGCAGAAGATCATCGAAGACACGGAAGGGGATCTGCTCGATGCGATCATCTTGCTAACTCCGCCTGTTTTTTCGGCATTTCCGGCAGAGGCTATTGTCGAAGGTTGGGTTTTCTAAATCACACGCCGCGTGTTTGCGGTTCCCAAATGACCTTGTGAACTTGAACTTGCAATCGGACATTCAATTGATCCGCCAAAATCCACTCCGCAAGTTCGCGCGGATTCAAACCTGATGCGCCAAAAATCTCTAAGCCTTTCGGTTGTTCATGCACTGGCGAAAAGAGGACAGCCCGACACCGCTTGGAAAGATTGTGTTTCGCAGTGACTTCTCGGGCAAATTCATAATCACCTCGCGAAGAAAGCACAAACTTCACTTCGTCATGTGGTCGCAGTCGATCGAGATTCGCCCAGACCATACGCGCCGATTCGCCGGAGTCTGGAGTCTTGACATCCAAGATGATGTGTGCGCGCGGATCAACTGGTTCGGTATCAATTGCGCCAGATGTTTCGATGAGCACGGTTCGCTTCGCATCAAGAAGACGGCTGATGAGCGTGTGGACTTTGCGCTGTGCAAGAGGCTCGCCACCAGTGATCTCCACCAAAGTGCAAGGATTCTTCAAGACTTCATCAACCAACGAATCGATTGTTCGAAGCGTTCCCTCTCGAAATGCATATTCGCTATCGCAGTATCGACATCGCAGCGGACATCCAGTCAAGCGAATGAAAAGGCAGGGCGCGCCTGACCAAGTGGATTCGCCTTGAATGGAAAAGAAAATTTCGTTGATTCGCAGTGTCATAACCAGTTGAACAGACTAGCGGATGAGTGCGCGAGACTTTTCAAAAAGTATGGCAAGTGAGCGCAAAAAAACCGTCACCTTTCAGCGACGGTCTATTTGTTTTCCACTCAAATGCCCAGAAGAGGACTCGAACCTCCAAGAGATTTCTCCCACCAGCACCTCAAGCTGGCGCGTCTGCCAATTCCGCCACCTGGGCTTAGAAGGAGGGGGGCGGAGAGTATACGGTTTAACCAGTCCAGGAGGAGAGCAACAGGGTCAAGTCAGCACCATCGGTTGAGCCACTTTGGTTGATGTCTCCACCAATTGTTCCCCAAGCGCTCAAGAGAACTGCCAGATCTGCTCCGTTGACAAAAGTGTCTTGGTTGAGATCTGCAGGAAGAAATGGAGGTGCACAGGACAACGCAAAGACTTCGAAATCATCTACGCCAGCTTCAATAACAGAACCTGAGCCCAGATCTCGTGCCACGAATCGAACCTTCATCGTGGCAGTTGGTGTCAAAAAGTTCGAGATTCGGAAACTCTTCGAAACCCACGCATTCGCATTTTCTGTGACAAGTTCCAATTGAACCCAAGTCGATCCATTATTGTTCGAAATTTCGATGGGCATTTCGTCAGCGTTTGGAGAGCCTCCTGTGTTGTTGGAATACCACCGCCAGTACTGCACTTGAGGATCTGAAAGTCCCAAAGCATTGAATGTCGGCGATATCAATGTTGTTGCTCCGCCGTCAACATCTGCTTCGCCAAGAGCGCCGCCGACACTACCCTGACCAGTCACATAGCAAAGTGTTCCAGGAACCGTGTGATCATTTTCAGGCTGAGCAAGCGTTCCAATAGGATCCACGCGTGTCCAAATTCCTGTTGTTGCTGTGTCGCCGGTTGCTCCAACGGTCCACGATCCAGCAATTTCGAAGGTGTCGGAACTGACAATGGTTTGGCCATATCCGCCAGTTGTCGTATTGAAAGAGGCCGGCGCATTCGCAGGGCTCGTGACGATCGCATTGGTGGTCGTCTTCGCTTCGAAATAATAATCAACTGGAGTTCCACACGCGCTCATCGGAACTTGCGCTGTATAGACATTCGACGAAGTCTGAGCCATCAAAACACTTTGGAAGGCTGATGTACCAGTTCGCCAATAGAGCTTTCCTGTGTTTGGTTGAGGCTGAGCACCCAGGGCAGTGACTTGTACGACCATCGCAAGATTTGCGTTTGGCGTCGCATATGCAGGAATGCCGTTTGGAGTCGCGATGTTCAGCAATTGCACCGCTGGCCCAGGAAGACCATGCAGCGTAAATCCACTATTGATTTGGCTGTAATGTGGCGTTCCATCTCCAATGTTTCCGTTGTTGTCATCGAGTGTCAGGAAATCGATGGTGATATCGCCAGCGATTGTGGTGCCTCCGTGAAGCAAGACTGAATTGACAGCCAAATTTCGGATAAGTGAAAAGTATGTTGTCGGGTTGCTCGCAAGCAAATTGAGCCTGACATCCCAAATTGAACCAGAAAGAAGTTGACCGCATGGATGGATCGCGCTTCCGCAGGACGAGCATGCGGAGGGATCAAAGGTGCAAGTGTTCGAAGCATTGCGAATCCCAGTCGAGCAACTTTGGAATCCAATACCAAGTGAGGGATTCTCACTGATAAGTGCGCCCATCACATCGCCCATTCCTTCGCCGTACGCACCTTGTCCGCTGCCGCCGCTTGCGACAAGATGGTGGCCAAATTCATGGTGCACCACGGTGGAGAATGAAGTGTTATTGCAACCACCTCCGGAGGAGTAGTGATTGATTGAAGATCCGTTATAAAACGCATTGCATGTACCAGACACTCCGACATTGATTTGAAAAGCGGTCGCTCCCTGTTGTCCAGCGATGACTGGATATGTTGAATTCGCTGCCATCACGAAATCGCGAACAATATT
>CAMBWI010000035.1 GCA_945871445.1 Singulisphaera sp. GP187
CTTGCGGCAGTGGCGTTGCAATTCGACTTTCGGAGATCCGAATCGATCAGCCTGGAACAGACAATGATGAATATATCGAAATTGAAGGACCAGCTGGATTCAACATGAATGGTTTCTCGATCGTCGTCTTGGGCGACGATGTGCCGGCAACTCATTTAGATGTTTCTGGTGTGATCGAAAGCATCACGCCGCTCGATGGTGCGATCATTCCCGCTTCTGGTTATCTCTTGGTCGCAAAGTCCACGATGACAATTGCAGTTCCGGACTTCATCGTTGCAGCCGCTGCGATGAACTTTGAAAACAGCGATAATGTCACTTTCTTGTTGGTCTCTGGTTCCACTGCAGTACTGAATCAAGATGTGGATACCGACGGTAATTGCGTGATTGATGTCAATCCTTGGACAGCAATCATTGATTCTGTTTCGCTGATTGGTTTGGACACGACCTGCACCTATTCCAGTTCAGTTGCTGGACCTGATGGCAATTACACCACTGGTCACGCCTTCCGCTGCTTCTCAGACGGAATTTGGTCTGTCGGAGCATTCGACCAACTCGCTGGTGGCGATACCCCTGGCGCACAAAATCGTGCATGTGGTCTTGGACCAGTTCTGGAGTGCGGCGAAGCCACCGCTGGTGATTGCGACACTGCGCACGCAAACCGTTATTGCTCCGATTCACTCTGCTGCGCACTTGTGTGCACGACACAGCCAACTTGTTGCACGATCGCTTGGGATGCAGCATGTGCTGCAGCTGCGAGTACGAGTTGCGGACAAACAGGAAGTTCATCCTGCGTGAAAGGCGTGGTGGCTTTCAGTGAGATTCGCATAGATCACACAGGAACAGACACCGATGAATGGGTTGAACTTGTCGGAGCTCCTGGAACAAGCCTGAACGATGTGACGCTGATTGTAATTGGAGACGGATCCGCGACAGCATTGAGCGGCGTCATCGAAGCAGTTGTAAGTCTTGCTGGCAAGACCATCCCTGCGGACGGTCACTTTTCAATGTCCGAGTCAACATTCACCCAAGGAATTGCTGAAATCGATTATGTATTGCCAGGCACGAATCCGCTGAACTTTGAGAACAGTGACAATGTGACCTACATGCTCGTTCGTAATTTCACAGGACTAGACGCACAAGATTTGGACTCTGATGACAACGGCGTTTTCAATGCAGTCGTTCCATGGACCGAGGTCGTTGACACAATTGCATTGATCAAGACCACCACTGTGCCTCCAACAGGAACAGAGTGGTACTACGGACCAAACACCATTGGACCAGATACAACCTTTGTCCCAGGACATATCTGGCGCTGCGAAGACACTGGCTGCTGGAATATCGGTAAATTCGACATTCTTGTTGACCCAACCGACACGCCCGGTGTTGCGAATCTGAATTGTGGTGCAGTATGCCAAGGTGATTACAACCAAGATGGGCAGAGAAATGGTTCAGATTTGGCGACATTGCTCTCAGCCTGGGGCACTCAAGGTGGCGATATCACCGGCGACGGAACAACAGGTGGCGCGGATCTTGCGGCACTGCTGAGCGGTTGGGGTCCGTGTCCATAATTTGATTTCCCTTTGCAAGAAAGTCATTTCATTTCAATACTCACACCCCTCAGTCGAAAGACTGGGGGGTTTTTCCATGGGCATTGTTTCTCATTCAATTGGAAAAGCGAGAGTTCCCAACCCCTCGAGCGTGATAAAGTACGCCTGTGGTTGCTGCAGTTCAAGAAATCTCTCGATTTGGATGGCTTGTCTATGACTCTGTAACCGAGTTTGGAAAGTTCATCAAATTTGTTTGGGATGTTTTGGTTCGTTTCACTGCGAATCCGATGCGATGTCTGAAGTGGACTTTACTTGGACCGCAATTTTATTCCGTTGGAGTCGCAAGTATTCCTGTCGTTGCAATCACAGGTGCGTTTATTGGAATGATCCTTGCGCTTGAAGGATTTGAACAGTTCGCAGCTTTCGGTCAAGAGTCAAGACTTGGCAGCGTGATCAACCTTTCTGTGACCAAGCAGATTGGACCTGTTCTTGCAGCAGTGATGGTTGCGGGTCGTGTCGGTGGAGCGCTCGCAGCCGAACTTGGAACGATGGCAGTGACCGAACAACTCGATGCGATGCGAGCGATGGATGCAGATCCACTTCGCATCTTGGTCGCGCCACGCGTTGTGGCATGCATCATCATGACCCCCCTCTTGACAATTTATTCCGATCTACTTGGAGCATGGGGTGCATGGTTTGTCACAGTAAGAATCTATGATGTATCCAGCGAAAATTACTGGTTTTTCACTGCTCAGGCTCTTGATTGGTGGGACCCAACTTCGGGACTGCTCAAATCCGTAGCGTTTGGAGCTGCGATTGGCTTCATCTCTTGCTTCAAAGGCTTTACATGTTCCGCAGGCGCTGCTGGTGTTGGAAGGGCAGCAACGAATGCATTTGTCGCAAGTTTCTTGGCAATCGTCATCATCAACTTGGTCTTGGCCCAATTCTTTGGAACGATCTACGAACTTGTGACAGGTCGAGGTTCAGGCTTATTGCCATGAAGTGCGTGATGGTGCTGTTATGCGTGGTCATCGTCACCACTGCATTCTCTCCACTTGCAGCTCAGTCAATTGTTGAAACTGGAATTACACCACCACCAGATGGTCGCCCGCCAACAGGAGCATTACGGCGGACGGATTCGCGTAAGTGGGAAATCACGCTGAATATAGATCTTCCTCTTTTTCGTAAAAATGATCCGACCCCTGAAGCGCTCGTCATCCCAGTCAGCATTCTTGATACATGGTGGCGGGTCGATCCACGTTCTTTTGTAGGAAATGTTTTTTCAGATTCATCACCAGTTCCCAAAGCCTTGACAAACCTCACTGTCAATCAAAGTCGATTTGGAGATTCGCGAGTCGAGATCTCGATTCCAAACTTTGTCGAATTTCGCTTGCGAACAGAATTGACTTGGGTTGTCGAGACTTGGTCTTGTCAACTCGACGAAATTGCGGCTTCAAGAGAACAGATGCCTACATTATGGCCGCAAGAAGTCGAGAGATGGCGTTATGCAACTCCTGGCATTGATCCAAATGAGCCACGAATTCAGCAATTACGTCAGCAGATTCTTCAACGCATTCCTGCTAATACGGCGCCAATTTATGTTGCAAAGGAGATGATCCGCACTGGGAGTCGCATCCTAAAAAGTGGCGACCATAGGGATAGAAATCCATTTGGAATTTGGTCTCGTGGATTGGAGACACGCGGAATCGCTCAGGCGCTCTGGACTGAAATCGGTAGCGAATCGGATGTCGTATGTATCTGCGTAGCGCTTTTGCGTTCGATGGGCTTCCCTGCTCGACCAGTGATCGGACTCGCTGATCGAAGCGGTCAAGCTGGAAAGTCACTCTCTCGAAAAGAACTCGGAATGTGGGGCGAGGTCTATCTTCCAAATTGCGGATGGGTTCCATTTGATAGTGATGAGATTCGTGGCGGTATTTCTCCATCAACAAAGATCGATCAACATTGGAATGGATTTGGAAGTGATGATGAATTCAACGAACGCGTGCCGATTACTCATGAACTAGATATCTATCTGCCAAATCCAAGCGATGGAACGCGAGTCTCTTCTTTCCTCGCACTCTGCAGATTGAAAACAAAGTTAGATCAACCTGGACAAGGTCCAACAGACATTCTGATTCAGACTGAATTGGTAAGCCGTGGTCGGGGGCAGAAATAACCGAACGTTTCAGCGAGGAGGTTCCAGCAAATCGCGCGTAATACTGGCGATTGTTGGGCATCCAGAAAGAGCCATCACACGATCGAAATCTTGGGCAAGAATATCGATCACTCTTCGAACTCCATTCTCTCCTGCTGCAGAAAGTCCCCAAAGAATCGGTCGGCCAATCTGAACAGCCGTTGCTCCCAAAGCCAATGCCTTCAAGATATCTCCACCGTGTCGAATGCCTCCATCGACAATCACAGGAACACGACTTGCAACCGCTTGCGCAATTCGCGGCAACGCTTCGGCAGTCGGCGGTGCGCCATCAAGTTGTCGACCGCCGTGATTGCTGACGACGATTCCTTTCGCTCCGCATCGCACAGCAGTCTGCGCATCGTCTGTTCTGCAAATGCCTTTCACCATCACAGGGAGTTTCGTCAAACCGCAGAGCCATTCGAGATCCTTCCAGCACAAACTCGCAGTGATCGTCCAGCCCAATGTTTCAGCAATACCAACTCCAGTATGTCCTTTGGGTCCATCGCTTTTGCGATCAAGATTGGCGATGCTCATGCCGTGTGGAACGCAAAACCCAGTTTTCATTTCGCGCTCGCGCAGTCCCCAGACGGGAGTATCAACCGTCAATTGCAATGCAACGCATCCAGCACGTTCGACGCGTCGAAGTAATTCCGTGGTGAATCCGCGGTCCTTCCCGATGTAGAGCTGAAAGAGAATTGGTGATCGCGCAACAGCGCAAATGTCTTCGATTGCTGTTGTCGAAAGACTGCTGACAACCATAGGAATTCCCGCACTTCCGCAGGCGCGGGCAGTTGCTGATTCCCCTTCAGAGTGTGCCATTTTATGCAGGGCAGTTGGAGCAACAAGCAAAGGGAATGACAGCGGCATATCCAACAATGTTGTTGCAGATGATCGCTTGGAGACATCAACCATCACTCGGTACCAAATCGACATTTCTTCCCATGCAGAACGATTGCGTGACAATGTGCGTTCATCGCCAGCACCGCCAGCGTAATAAGCGAATGCCATTTCTGAAAGGCGTTCGTGTGCGATTGCTTCGAAATCGTCGATGCGATAGATATTCGACAACTGCTCGCTCGTCAAATCAGTTTGAATGGCACGATCACTTGTGGTCATTGTTGTCAAAGGATAGTCGCAGAAGAAGAATTGAAATCAATCCAAGCGCCTCTACGACGGCGTTGGCGAGCAACGAGGACTTCTCGTGCAACAATGAGTAGTGTCACAGGAATCCACAGGAACATCCATGGCAATGATGCACGCCATGGTGGAGGCGATGGATTTACAGTTATTTCAAACGATTTGCTTTGCGAACTTTTCTCGCCGACACGAACAGAAATCAGCCAGAGGCCAGAAGAACCGAGCGTCATTGAACAAGCGCGTAGAAGTCGATTGCCGGAATCTGCGTCATGCATTTCAGCCTCAACAAATGCTCCATTTGGACCATCCGCCCGCAGGCGGACTGGAACATTTAACTGAGGTTCTCCGTCTCGAGAAAGCAAAATTGAAAAATCAATTGCTCCAGTGGTCGGAGGAATTGGCGAGAGAAAAATCGTCGCATCATATTCTCCATATCGACCACGATCGACGACTGCGCCACCATCTGCGTCTGATTGAATGCAAAATGCCAATGCAAGCACACATGCAAACCAATTGATTGGTGAGTTGAGATATGCAGCGATCACTCTCATAGTGTTGAAGTCCCCCGCATTTCCATTGGCTGGAAGACGATCCACACTCCAACGAACAACAAGATGATCGCAAGTGTCCACCACGGGATTGATGCCCAAATTGATCTCCAGATTGATGGCAAGATTGCGCGCCCCCCTGTTCGCTGCGTACTTCCACGCCAGACCATCCAACCAGAAACCACAAAACCAAATTGCAGCAGAAGAAGTTCGACAGGTATGAGCCAATCTGGCACAGCGCCACAACAAGACGCAGCCCATTCAGGTTCGCCAAACCAAGCCAGGCCAACATCGTTCAGTGCACGTTGCATCACTGGAATTGCAGTGGAAGCGCTTGTTGCGAGATGAAAAAACCAATGAACGCACCACATCGATGCGCCAATGGGAACGAGGGCGTGCGCACCGAGACAGAGCGATTCACGTAGTGGTCGTCCACTTATGTGCGATGAAATCCACGACACGCAATAAACCAAGACCACGGGCAGGAACACGATCGCAACGGTTGTCATCGCCGCTTCAACGACGACGGTCGATGTCAAATTGAAAGTCGTCGTGATTCTTGCCACAAGATCAAGCCAAGGTCCGGTCATCCCAGCAGCATTCGCAAATGCACCGAATGACAAAAGCGCAAGCAGTGCAGCGACATCAGTCCGCGACGCAATCCGTCCGATCGACGATCCCCACCGACGATCAGCCAAACCAACGCTTGACGATTGCGTCAAGATTCCAACATTGTCGTGGGGACAAGCATCAACACAGTCCAAGCAGAATGTGCAGTCCAAGTTGCCGCGCTTGGCAGGTTGAAAAAGTTCCAATTCGCAACCTGGAACAGAAATGCTCAACGAGACACTTGCAGATTTCGCTGATCCAGAATCCGATCCGCGAATGCACTCACGTCCAGTGCATGTTGCACAGACGGCAGTATTGCGTACAGAAACAGAGAGCGGAGAAACCAAGCTTTGCGTCATGTGAAATTGCCCAATCGGACAAACCCATTTGCAGAAACTTCCGCCTTGAAAAAGACCGTCGATTAGCAGAATCGCAGCGAAATATCCAACAAATATAAATGCGGTAGCCATTGGGCTCGACCAGAGATCGAAGGCTTCATATGAAATCAACCAGATTGCAACAAGCCCAACAGCAAGCCATTTCGAACGCAATGCGTTCGGCCAGCGAAAGCGTGGCCGCCACCAGCGACGCATCAAATTCCGAGGCGCCATCAACGGACATGACATGCAAAGAAAATTGCCCCCAAACAAAAGCGCGATCACGACAACGCCACGCCAATGTGTCCATGGAAGTGTTCCAGCTAAATTCGACGGCGAATCTGATGGGCCGAAAAAACCATCAATGACCAAGATGAGTGCAATCACCGCCAAAGTCCATCGGATCGATTCTCGTGCGACACGCTTTCGCAAAAACGAACCGATCCAAAAAACTCGAAGCAGATCAAAGCGTTCTGTGTGATGGGCGACCGGAGAAGGCCGATCCTGAGCAACGAATGGTTTATGGCGAACCATCTTCAACGCACGCAAGATCAGAAAGACCGCACAAGGCAGCATCACAACTTGACCTGCAGTCCACATAAACGCTCCCGCCATTCGCTGATCGCGAAGTGGATCCCATCCAAGTGCTGGCGATGTGCCAAGATAGTTTGGATACAAAACGGAATCAGAAAATGTCACGATTGCAGAGAAGATGGTGTTCTGCACATCTGCGGCCAGCAGATAGACAACAAGAGCCGCATCTGACCATCGTGCCTTCCATGGCCAAGGCGCAATGATTTGCCACCAAAACAGCATTGCACCAGCAAGAAATGACACGTGTTCGAATCGGTGAACCAGATTTGATTCCAGAGCGGCGCCATAAAAAGCTGGATAGTGCCAACCCCAATTCACGATTGCAAACGCAAACCATCCTGTGAGTGGATTGAGCAACAATGAAAAACATTTGCGCACAAACGGACTTGCAAGAAATGGACCAAGCGCTTGTCGACGCACAACCTTGGGTAATCCACGGAGTATTGGGAATCCTGGTGCACCCAAAAGAATCAACGGAGCAGCGATCATGATCAAGAGCCAGTGCTGAACCATATGCACCCACAGCAACATATGACCAATCGAATCGATCGGAGATGCCAGCGCAAGGAAAAGAACAATGACGCCCGCAAAAAAACATTTCGGTCTCCAACTTGGAAAGCCGCGGACACGCCCCACAATGCCACGCACACCTCGCGCATAAAAAAACGAGGCAAAGATAATTCCAACGACCAACCAGGGGTCGATGTTCCAGCTATTGAAAATTGCCGCGGACGCGCTCAGCGCGATGAAACTCCTGCGGAGATTTCCTCCCGCACTTCTCTTCCAGTCAACGGTTCATTCAGAGTGACTGGTGAGTTGATCGGGAGTGGAAGTTGTGCGCCAGGAATTGTTGAATCTGCTTCATTTGCAGGGCGCAACGTGCTGAGAAAACTGACAATCGCCGTCATTTGCGCGCTATTTAAATTCTTTCCAAACGCAGGCATGTTTCCGCCACCTTGTTGAACTTGTCGCACGATTTGATCAGGCGACATACGAGTGGCGATCTCATCAAGCGCAGGACCGCGCTTGCCGCCGAATCCACCAAGTTCATGACAGTTGCGGCACTGCGCATATTGAAAGACAACTGCTCCTTGCATTTGAAGGGGTGTACGACCCTTTACAAATTGTGCTGGAGTTGGCAGTGCAGACCATCCATTCATCACTGGCGACCACGGGCTTGTGATTCCCTCCCATGTCAACGCAGCGATTGCCATCACAACAAAGACAGCGAGAAGCATCATTCCGGGTCGACGACTTGGAGCGCGCTCGCCAGAGTTTGAAAGAAATGGAACTGCAACCAAGATGGCAATCCCAACAACAGGTGCAATCAACATGATTGCTGTTTCGGATGCTGGTGGCAAGAGACTGACTGCGCCGAAGATCCACATGAAGGGATAATCAGGTCGTGGATTCGTATTGATCAATGTGGGATCGGGCATTCCACCTGGACCAAATGGGCCGTAATAGGCAGCCAAGAAGACCAGAAGAATCAGGCAAACTCCGCAGAAAACCATATCTCGCTGAGCTGCATCTGGAAAGAATGGCACGCCATTTTTATGCATGCGCTCTTCAAATCCTTTGCGATATGTCGAAGGCACAACGATTTCCCCTGGCTTAGGCATCTCGCTGATTCCGTTCTTGATGATCAGAGTCATATGCACTCCAACAAGCGCAATGGCCGCACCTGGAAGGATGAAAACATGCAGTGCAAAGAAGCGATTGAGAGTTTCGCCGCCAATGATTGGACCACCCAACATCAATGCACGCATCTGGTCACCGAAGATCGGAACTCGATCCACGATTGCCGCACCGATTCCAAGTCCCCAATATGCATCTTGATCCCATCGCATCACTTGTCCCGTGAATGCCAACGCAAGGACGGTCAGCAACAAGAAGACTCCTGTAATCCAATTTAGCTCGCGTGGATACTTGAACGAGCCATGCATAAAAACTTGCAGCATGTGAATTGCCATCATCACAACCATCGCGCTACTCGACCAACCGTGCAAAGCGCGCAGCATCCAACCAAGTGGAACTTCTTCATCGATATAACGAAGGCTTTCCCAAGCATTTGCGGCACTTGGGGCATACATCGTGCCAAGACACACGCCAGTCACGATCTGAATCGTGAAGAACATCATCGTGGCGCTGCCAAAGACATACCACCATTTCGCGCTTCGAGGAACATGATGAAAGAGCAACGGTGCGCTAAATGCGATAACACCAGTGCGCTCTTCAATCCAATCCACAGGTTGCTTCAGGAGTTTGAGAATTGCTTCGCGATTCATACCGATTCTTCCAAGCCTGGTAATCGACCAGCGTCAATCAAGAGTTTCCCGCCTTCAACTTTCCACTTGTATTCGAACAGTCCACGAGGTGGCGGTCCTGCAGCACGCGAACCATCTTGATAATAGACCCCACCGTGACACGGGCACATAAAAAGTTTCGATTGCTCGAACCATCGAACGGGACAACCCAAGTGTGCGCAGTTAATTGCGAAGACTTGAAACTTTCCTGCTTCAACGCAGCGAACCCAGCAAGCGGTCTTTGCTGAATCTCCATCGGTCGGCTGTCGGATCGGATTCAAAAATGTTGCGAATCGAGTTTGTCCTGAAGGAAAAAGCGTGGTCGATCCAAGATCAACCCATTCATTGCGGTATCTGCTTCGTGCGGGTCCAACGATATATCCCACGATTGGAAGAGCAGTGAGAACTCCGCCAATTCCAAGCAATCCAGCACCAAACTTGAACATAAATCCGCGTCGCGCGTCTTGTGCGGCCACGGGAGGAAGACTTCCACTAGATCCATTGCCACCTCCGCAGCCACATCCAACGCATCCTTCTTTTTGGGCATCGCTTTTGGTGTTGTCACTCATTTCGCATCACTCGCATTCTTATTTTTCGGTTGGTATGTCAGTTTTTCATCTGCAGGAGAAGTTGGTCTGGATTGCGCAATCCAACTCACAACATCTGCAACTTCTGTTGGTGTCAATCCACTTGGACGATTGGGCATTGGTTCATTCCACGCTGGACTTCCAAGCGAACTGCGCCCATACACAATCGCGCTCCACAAGCCTTGGTTGGAAATCAATTTCAGATACATCGGGTCAGTCACGCTTCCTGATGAACCTCTAGTCGCATGACACGATGCGCAAGCAGCTGCGAAAACTTGCGCTCCAGCGGAAGCATTTCCAGCAACAACTGTTCCAGAAATTCCGCCTTGACCACCAGACGAACCTGCACCCCACAATGATCTCATACCTTTCACCAATGCAGCAATTTCTTCAGCGCTCATCGGACCACCATTGGAATCCAAATAACTTGGCATCAAGACTCCTTGACCTTGTTGGATGACTTGGATCACTTGCGCATCACTGGCAACTTTCCAATATCCAGCATCAATCAGCGGAATTGCAGCACCTTCTGCGCCTTGTGAATGGCAACCTCTACAGTTTGTATTGAAAGTCGATTGAGTCCACGACGGCGATCCAATCACAACAGGCGTTTCTTTCGTTGGCTTGCCTGGCATGCGATCGCATGCAACCAATGCGAGTGTGATGAGGCACGAAAATAAAGTTTTCGTTTGCAGCAGAATCACTTGTCGGCTCCCCGCTCGATTCGTAGTCGCTGAGCAAGTGTCTTGCCGGTCATAGTCGAAACCATATCCCCTCGACTGACCCACCAACCACATGCAATTCCAAATGCAAATTGACTTGCAATAAACCATGGCCACGAAATATATTTTTCGAGCGCTGGATTCACGACTCCAAGCGTCGCCCATACCAAACCTGTCACGATCAGTGGCACAAGCACTCCGCCAGCAAAGATCGGTCGGCGAGGCATCATCGGAAGCGCAGTTGTGTACAGCGATCCAACGGCAACAGACATCGCAAGATGAATGACGATTGCGATAGCAAACCAACCAGGATGGATGCTCTCAAGCGTTGCAAGGTCCGCAGTTCCTACTTCGGGCAGGACTGCTCCAGTCAGAAGATTGATTGGCAACCAAACGCTTCCATGCTTCACTATTCCCCACAAACACGCCACGATTGCCATAGCCACACCGCCAATAATTCCACCGACGACTCCAGAGCGATATGGATGCACTTCCGCTGGGAAAAGCGGTCTTTCAACCTTTGGTCCTTCGCCAGCGATTGCATAATCTGGTGCAGATTTTGCCAAGAGTTCTGCAGGAATTTCCTCGAGACATTCATCAGGAAAAATGTCTTTGAACCAGACAACCATTCCAACAATGACCACGATGACACCGAATGCCAAGACCCAGTAATCGGTCACCATACTTGCGCCAAGAAACGCAACGCCGAGCGCAGTGACGATTGGACCCGAAGTTGGTTGCGGAATTGCGCGACTGTATGGAGTTTCAATTCTCCTGTCGGTTGCCCCTGCTCTTTGATGATTTACTTCGTTCTTGTTCATGAGTGCATCTTGTTTCTTGGTCAGCGTCCAATCACATACACGGTAGTGAAAACAATAATCCACACAGCATCTACGAAATGCCAATACCAACTCAGCATGTCGAAGGAGTGTGCGTGCCGGTCTCGAACAAAACCGAACGTTCCAAGGATCAGCACAATTCCAAGCATGGTCAGTCCAACGACAACATGCAGAAGATGCAGTCCGACAAGTGAATAAAAAGTTGTTCCAAAAAGATTGGTCCCGATGTACAGACCATCTTCTTCCATCATCCCCTTCCACTCGGATGCGGTTCCGCCAACAAACCAAAGACCGAGCACAATGGTCAATGCAAGCCAGCCCAGAAATGCGCTTCGTTTCTGGCGTTCAAGGGCTTTGACTGCTAAGACAACAGTGAATGAACTTGAAATGAGTGCGATCGTATTGACGATCACAAGCGGCATTTCGATGACTTCTTTCGGTTGAGGCCCCGTCGCACTTTTCCCAATGTAAAAAAGATACGCAACAACAAAGGTCAGAAAGATGCAACTCTCAGCTGCAATTAAACAGATCATGCCCACTTTGCCTCGTGACGGTTGCCACTGCTTTGGCAGAGATGGTGTCGAAGTTGCAACGCTCATTGGTGCCCCTCGCCTTGATGATGCTCGTGCCGCGAATCCGGGTCTTGCGGATTGGCGATATCCCAAAGTGGACGCGCAGAGCCAACTGTTGGAACTTGATCAAAGTTCCACTCAGGTGGTGGACTTGATGTCGCCCATTCAAGTGTCCACGCATTCCAAGGATTGTTCCCAGCAACCTTTCCATTCCGGAGCGAAGCGATGATGTTCCAGATAAAGAAACCGACCGCGATCCCTTGAAAAAGAACGCCAATCGAAGAAATCATATTCCACAATTCAAGTCCACGATCTGGTTGATACATATAGATTCGCCTTGGCATTCCAAGTATTCCCGAAATATGCATCGGCAAGAAGGTCATATTGAATCCCAAGAACAAGAGCCAGAAGAACCATTTTCCAAGTTTTTCCGAGAGCATTCGGCCCGTTGCCTTTGGGAACCAATAAAAAACACCCGCGAAAATTCCAAAGACAGTTCCGCCGAAGAGCACATAGTGAAAATGCGCGACGACGAAATAACTATCTGACAATTGCCAGTCAAGTGGCACGACTGCCAACATCACGCCAGTGAGTCCGCCGAACGTGAACATCGAAATAAATCCCGTTGCGAAAAGCATTGGAGTTGCAAAGGTCATTCGTCCACCGATCATTGTTCCAAGCCAAGTAAAAATCTTGATCCCAGTAGGAACGGCAATTAGAAATGTTGTTGCAGCAAAGAATGAATTCAATTCAGGCGACATACCTATAGCGAACATATGATGGGCCCAAACGCTCAGTGAAATGAACCCAATCGCAACAGTTGCGGCGACCATCAATGCATATCCAAAGATCACTTTGCGGCTGAAGACTGGAATGATTTCGTTCAAGAAGCCAAACGCTGGCAAGACAAGGATGTAGACCTCTGGATGACCGAAGAACCAGAAAAGGTGTTGCCAGAGCACTGCAGAACCACCATTCTGCGTGTCAAAGAAATGCGCTCCTAAATAGCGATCCAAGAGCAACATCGCTTGTGCGCCAGTCAGAACAGGAATTGCAATGATCACCAGAATTCCCGTGACCAACATCATCCAACAGAGAAGCGGCATCCGCATCAATGTCATTCCAGGACAACGCATGACCAAGATCGTTGCAACAAGATTGATCGCAGTCGTAATACTCCCGAGCCCACTGATCAAGATTCCAAGAATCCAATAGTCAGTCGAATTTCCTGGCGAAAAAGTTTTAGAAGTCAGCGGCGCGTATGCAAACCATCCAACATCGGGTGCTGCTGAAGTTCCATAAAGTCCTTGCGCACCGACATAGGAGTAATACAAAAGTGCCGCACCAAAAACAAACAGCCAAAGCCCGAAAGCATTGAGCCGAGGAAACGCCATATCTCGTGCGCCAACCATCAAGGGGATGAGATAATTTCCCATGCCAAGCAAGATTGGCATTCCAACAAGAAAGACCATTGTCGTTCCGTGCATTGTGAAAAGCTGATTAAATGTGGCTGGATCGATGATCTTTCCAGCAGCCTGTGCAAGTTGCGTTCGCATCAATGCAGCTTCGATCCCTCCGATGACAAAGAAAAGCAGACCGAATCCGACATACATCATTCCAAGACGCTTGTGGTCAACTGTGACGACCCAAGAATGAACACGAGCGCCAAATGTGCGCCGGACTTCATCGGGAACTGTGTGAGGATGTGATGCCGTTGTCATATGGTCTATTTCAATGTCAAAAGATATGCAACGATTTCATTGAGTTGATTTGGATCAAGTTCGAGGCTTGGCATATTGCAGCCAACCTTCATATTTTGCGGGTCGTCTACCCACGCACGAAGTGTCGTTGGATTCAAAGGTGCAACTCCGGACCCTAGAGTTGTTCGACTCATGAGATGCGTCAAATTCGGTCCAAATGATCCTTCGGAAACTCCGTTGATTGCGTGGCAATTCATACAAGCGAGGTCCAAGAACATATCGCGCCCTTTTTCGACCGTCGGATCCGAGACGGCCTCACTCGATTGATGCGCGCACCATGCATTGAATGTCTCATCGTCAACTGCAGTCACACGAAGCAACATATTTGCATGTTGAGTTCCGCAATACTCAGCACATTGCCCAAGAAAAATGCCCGCACGGTCAGCTTGGAACCAAGTGTGATTCACATGATTTGGGATGATGTCTGTCTTGCCATTCAATTGGGGAATCCAATAAGAATGAATGACATCCGCAGAGTTCAGCGTCAACCAAATCGGTCGCCCAACAGGAACGACAAGTTCGTTTGCAGTCACAATCGTTCCGTCCCCTTGCAGGTTTGGCAATCGATACTCCCACCACCACTGATGAGCGATGACATCCACATGCAGAGAACCTTCTGGCGCTTCAGTCAATTCCACTTCTCGGATTGTTCGAAGAGTGGCAAGCGCGAGCACGAAAACGATAATCGTTGGTATGACAGTCCACGCAAGTTCGACGGGGTTGCTTCCAAAAACTTGGACGGGTTCGCCAGCATCACGCGCGCGCTTGCGAAAGCGAATGATCGACCAGATCAAGACACTTTCCACGACAATAAAAATTGCTGCGCAAATTCCAAGCACAAGCCATGCAATCTCTCGAATTTCGTGCGCCGGAGGGCTTGCAGAATTGAAGAAATTCAAATCACCTGCATTGATATTGTCGTTCGATGGAGCGCATACAACAGCATTTGGAGAGACATCCGTTCCCGCGATTGCATGAAGCGAAGGGCAGACGAGAATTAGAAGAAAAATCTGAAGATATTTTGCCACAATGAAAAACCTTTGCAGATCGTAACATAGCGTATTTTATAATTTTTGTTATCCTCCAAACAGTTCACTCGCCGGCGTGGCGGAACTGGCAGACGCGATGGACTCAAAATCCATTGGGGCTAATACCTCGTGCAGGTTCGATTCCTGTCGCCGGCATTTTTTTCGGCATCATCCTAAATTTATTCCTCTGGACCTCTGGAATAATTTGGAGACTCTTTTGTTATTTGGATGTCATGTGGATGGTTTTCTACAACTGTTGCCGCACTCACTCGCACAAATTTCGTCTGACGACGAAGTTCTTCGATTGTTGTGCATCCGCAATACCCCATAGCACTTCGCAATCCTCCAATCATCTGATAAACAAAATCCGAAAGTGTTCCTCTATATGGAACGCGTCCTTCCACACCTTCAGGCACAAACTTTCTTGATCCCGCCTGCGAATATCGATCAGCGCTCCCCGCGTTCATCGCACCTTCGCTGCCCATACCGCGATACACCTTAAATCGTCGATTGCTATGGAGCACGAGTTCGCCGGGGCTTTCGTCCAATCCTGCAAAGAGCCCACCAAGCATCACGCTGTGCGCCCCAGCGGCGATGGCCTTGGCGATATCACCTGAAAGTCGGATGCCTCCATCCGCAATCACAGGGATTCCAGCCTTTTCCGCAGCAGTAACGGCATTGATAATCGCTGTGATTTGTGGCATTCCAACCCCTGTCACAACGCGAGTTGTGCATATTGATCCAGGACCAATGCCAACTTTGATCCCATCCGCGCCAACATCGATGAGCGCCTTCGCTCCATCTGCAGTACCAACATTTCCAGCAATCACTTCAATGGAAAATCGCTTCTTTAATTCTCTTACTGTTTCTAAAACATTCTGACTGTGACCGTGTGCGGTGTCGACAACAATGACATCGACTTCCGCCGCAATAAGCGCTTCAACTCTGTCGTATTGACGAACTCCAACAGATGCGCCGACACGAAGTCTTCCACGCGAATCTCTACATGCTCTGGGATGTCGTCGCGTGTTATCAATATCGCGCATTGTGACCAAGCCAGTCAGTCGCCCAGCATCATCAACGAGTGGTAATTTTTCGACACGAGCACGAATCATGATCGCTTCAGCTTCTGCAAGAGGCGTGTTCAATCTGCCTGTTGCAAGATTTTTACTTGTCATCGAATCGCCGACCGTTGTTGTCCCAGCAACCTTCGCCACGAATTTCATATCGCGCCGAGTCAGAATTCCAACCAGTTTGCCGCCTCGTGTTCCATCTTCAGTCACAGGAAATCCGCTGACTCCCTGCTCGAGCATCAATGCCAATGCACGGGAGACTGATTCGTTTGGACTCAAGATGATTGGGTCGACGATGATCCCATTCTCACTGCGTTTGACCTTGGCGACTTCGCTTGCCTGTTGCTGCGGCGTCATATTTTTATGAATGATTCCAATTCCGCCTTCTTGCGCAAGCGCGCGAGCCAATGTTGCCTCTGTCACAGTATCCATTGGTGCTGAAATCAGCGGTAATCCAATGGAGATGTTTCGTGTCAAGCGCGTCGAAATATCGACTGCGTCGGGGATGACTGTGCTGAAACGGGGAATCAGAAGGACGTCGTCAAATGTGATTCCGTCTTGGGAAATCTTGTCTTCCATTTGTAGATGATCGGAGGATTTGGCATTCTCGTCAAGTGCCACTCACAATGCGCCTTTCCCCTGCTATTCTTTGTGATCACGAGTAAATGACACAGTAAGGAACCCCATTGAGCCACTCACGAAGCGAACTCATCACCCCAGTTGCAACCGATGCGCGTGGAACCCAACCAGGCGAAGGTCGCAAAGCATGGAATTCGTGGCTGACCGCGATTATCAAGATTGAAGGAAGTGATTTGATTGTCAAATCTGGTCTTCCGCCGCGCATTCGCCATCGAGGCGCTCTTCGCGATCTCGCGACACCGCCGATCACTGAAGACTTGATGTTCCAAGTTGCAAAGGACATTCTCGATCCAAATCAACTCGATCACTTTCGCAGAAACGGTTCAATGGATTTCGCATTCGACTTCGACCAAGGCCGAAGATTCCGAGTCAATTTGTTTATGGCTCGCGGACGCCCCGCTGTTGCGGCGCGACTCATCACGAGCAAGATTAAGACCTTCGAAGAATTGGGACTTCGGCCAAGTCTTGGCGACATCGCTATGTTGGCGCAAGGGCTCATTCTCTTTTCGGGAGTGACTGGATCTGGGAAAAGCACCTCAATCGCTGCGATGCTTCAATATGTCAACGAACGCAAGAAGGTGCACATCGTCACAATTGAAGATCCGATCGAATACATCTTCACCGATGTCAAGGCGACTATCAATCAACGAGAAATCGGCATTGATTGCACAAATTTCGATGATGCCCTGCGCGCGCTTGTTCGAGAAAATCCTGACATCTGCCTCGTCGGCGAAATGCGCGATTATGAAACATTTGAAGCCGCAGTACGAGCCGCCGAAACTGGCCATTTGGTCTTCGGAACCATCCATGCATCAAGCGCATGGCAAACATTTGGTCGTATTTATGATTTGTTCCCAGAAAATGAACGAGATCAGATTCGCAAACTGCTTGCGTACAACTTGCGCGCGATTGTTTATCAGAAACTTCTTCCAACGCTGAAGCCTGAAATTGCCCGTATTCCCGCACTCGAAATTCTCCTCAACACTCCCGTCGTACAGAAGTACATCTTGGATGCTCGGGAAGGTGATCTCCTGGAAGTCATCAAGGGTGCAAAGGACGAAGGTATGATTGATTTCACTTCGGCGCTTGTGGAACTCGTCGAAAGTGAAATGGTTCATCAGCGTGTTGCGATCGAATCAACCCCTCGACCGGAAGAACTGAAAATGCGCTTGAAGGGCATCACTTGACAGTTTGTCTTATTCGAGCAGTATCTCCATGATTTCCCAATCACATTCATTCTTGCTTGCTGTTGATCCAATCGCAATCAATTTGGTTTCGACATACAAGCCAATCCTGATCTTCTTGACAGCTTTGCCTTATGCGTGGGTCATCTCGACTGTGATCGAAATGGACAGTCGCAAGAGGCGTCTCTTTCCTGAGCGTTGGGGTGGAGTAAGTTTGGTGGCATTTGTCATCGGCTTGGCAACCGCTTTGTTTGTGCCAATTTTCTGGATCGGTTGGCCGTTGATGATTGCAATCTTCTTGGCTGTGCCCTATTCCTATTGGAAGTTTCGAGATAAACGAGTCGCCCCGGCTGACAAATTTGACATCTTCGCAACAAAACTTGCTGCATTCAGAGCAAATCGAAGAATGAAGCAAGCATTCGGAGAAGTGACTGCGTCATATGGGACGGGCAAAGGAAAATTTGTAACCCCCCCCGAGAAAGAGTCTCCCGACTTTGAGACTCATATCAACACAGAGAGGATGTTGGTGCCATCTCTGCCAGCCCGTGCGAGTCGAGTTGAACTCTCTCCAGTTGCAAACGGATATCTCACCGTTCAAACAGTCGACACAATCAAGAGTCGCCGAGAAACATATCCCGCTGAAGCCGCAGTCAAGATGATCGATCTTCTTAAGAGTGCGGCTGGATTGGATGTAAAAGAAAGACGCAAGAGACAATCTGCGATTCTTTCTATGAAAATTGGCGATGGGGAATTCAAATTACTTCTCACCACTTGGGGATCATCCGCTGGCCAGATTCTTCGTTTGGAACTTGACAGAGAAAAACAATTGACCATCCCTTTCGATCAATTGGGTATATTGCCAATTCAAGCTCAGACTCTCAAAGACGCACTCGAAAATGTCGTCGGTGGAGTTGTCTTCGTGCTTGTTCCTCCAACGCACGGATTGACAACGCTTGGATACGCATTGCTGACACAGCACAACGCATATACGAGCGATATCAAGACAATCGAACGACAAGTTGATCGCCGAATTGAAGGCGTTACTCAATTGGCATGGATTGCAGGCGAGGCAACCAACGAATATGCAACAACGCTGCAGTCCATCGTGCGAAGAGGTCCAAATGTGATGTTGGTTTCGGACATCACAGATCCAGGAACTGGCCCAATTTTGACCAATGCCAACAGTCAGAACACATTGTTTTACGTCTTGATTCCAACCGATTCAGTTGTGATAGGTCTCTCAACATATATGAAAGCAGTTGGTGATCCCAAGGCCGCAGCAACTTCTCTCCGTGCGATCGTTGCAGGGCGTTTAGTGAGAAAACTATGCCCTGATTGTCGCCAACCATTCCAAGCTTCACCAGAACAATCAAAACGTCTTGGCGCTGCTGCTGGAAAGCCACTTCAGCTCTTCCGCGCAAGTGGAAAGGTCCAAATCAAGAATGACATCGTGGACTGCACCAATTGCCAAGGGACTGGATTTTTGGGAACAGTCGGCGTATTCGAAGTCGTACGCCCCGATGACCGCGGGCGTGAAATGCTGATCGCTGGCGACGTCCCCAATGCATACCAACAAATGCGCCGTGCGTACCGAACTCCGCTTTCCCAAGAATGTGCACTTCTAAAAGTGCGTTCTGGCGAAACAAGCCTTGAAGAAATTGCACGAGTCTTCGCTCCCAAGGTTCCTGCAGGAACGAAGCCAGCAACTAGTGCAGCAACGACCCCTGCAGCAAAACCACAAACTGCGCCGCCAGTCGTCGCGAAGACCATAAAGAAGGATTCGCGATGAACGCACTTTTCAATATTATCGTTGTTGCATTTATTTTACTGATCGCATATTGGTGGGCGAATCAAGGGTTATTCAGCGCTATTCTTCACTGTATTTGTGTGATCATTGCCGGTGCACTCGCATTTGCTTTTTGGGAACCAGTCGTGCTTGGATACCTTCTGAAGGGAAGTAGTTTTGATAACTATTCATGGGGAATGGCGCTTGGGATATTGTTTTTTCTTTTTCTTGTCATTACAAGAGTCGCATCGGATCTCCTCATTCCATTTGATATTCCTTTGCCTTCGATGGCCAATACTATTGGAGGTGGAATTGTTGGATTTATTGCTGGTGTTTTGACCATTGGAATGGCATCAATCTCTTGTGGATTCATCCAAGGTCCGACAGAGTTGATGGGATTCATAGGTTGGGCTCGCGCAGCGGATTCTCAAGGAGCTCCGAAACAATTGAATCAGATGTGGATTCCAACTGCGAACATCACAGAAGATTTTTATCGAAGGCTTTCACTTGGTGGAATGTCCCCAAGTGGTAAGTATGCCCTTGCAACACACTATCCGCGTCTTGCAGAAACGGCATTAAGTTTGCACCGCGACACATTTCGAAATGGAGATGGCCGAGTCGCAATTGCTCCCAAAGATATCACTGTTGGCAGTCTTACTTATGACCCGACGTATCACGCTTCTGACAGTGCTCCACCTGGCTCTTATGCAATTGATGTCACTGTAACGACTGGGGGATATGACAACGGCGAGCAATTCATCCTTTCTTGCGCGCAAGCAAAGCTTTCGAATACAAAACAAAAGCCTGACGTTGCATATCCAACATTATTCGTTCAGCCTATGGAGGGTAGTGACCCAAGAATTTTTTCCTTTGATGACATTGGAAATTATGCAACAAGTGTTCCAGGCGAACAAGATGTAAAAATCACACTCATTTTTCCAGCAACACTTTTTCCGGAATCAAAGGGGCCGCCAAGCATCTTTTTCATAAAAGGGCTTCGGTATGGTCTGACTACTCCTGAAACCATTGATCTCGCGAAACATTTTGCCAGTGAAGGTGGATCTGAAATTGTCGAACAAGACAACACAAATCCGGATGGTGGTTTCGTAAGGGATATCTCAGACTTTATCTCTATAGAAAACTCACTTCGACCTGTTCAGCTCAATACCAATAATGCAGACACGTTGTCTATTGTGAAGGTTGAGGGTGGCAACCGTGTAAGCGAAGGAAAGGGAGTTTTCAAAAAAGGTTCTTCAGTCACTATCTCGCGCGAGCAAAGAGTGAATGGATTTTTCCATCCGAAAGATACGGAAGTAGTTTTAGTGGATGTCTCTCGAAGGGACAATGGAATTGATATGTGGGGAGATCGATCAACTGCTTTTAAGAACTTGGGGAAAGATGTCCCAATTCAACTTGTCGATTCGAGGGGTAAAACAACAAAGCCAGTTGGTTACATTTGGGAGCGGAAAAACGATGTCGAGATTTTTTTCAAATCCACGAAACCTTTCCAAAAAATATCAGAACTTCCCCTGCAACCGAGTTCTGGCGAGCAACGATTGAAACTCGTCTTTATAGTGCCTAGAAACTCTGAAATTGTAGGAATAATGATGGGTAAACAACTTATAGGCAGCTGCAATAAAACTGCAAATAATGGTGGAATTGACTAAAATTTTGAGTTATCTGAATTAAAAAGTTGCTCACCAAAGAATTTTTGATAAAAATAGATATTTCGATTTGAAAACATAAAATTTGGCGTTATGTTCAATAATGTGTGGGGTCGTATTGTTTACGATCGCATCACGGATTTGTTTGTTTCCAGTTTGCTGATGCATGACGCTGATCAAACCGAAAACAAACATTGCCAAAGGCCTTATGGGTTCAGAAATTTATTCCGATCTTGTACAAGAAACTTCCAACGGAGAAACAAATGCGTATTAAAAATCTATCGTATGTGGCTGGAGCTTTGATCGCCACATGTACCAGCGTGGGTGCCTATGCACAGGGCGGTCTGTCATGCGCTGCGGCCGTTCAAATTAGCGACGGAGATACTGCGTACAACAATGCTGGCGCAACGGTTGATGTGGCTTACGCAGGCCTGTGCGACATGGGACAGTTTGGTACTGATACAAATTTCAACACAGTCTGGTTCAAGTGGACCGCAACCACAACTGACACATACACATTTTCGACCTGCAACACAGCTGGTGGCGTCGATACACGCCTCTCCGCTCAGACTGACTGCACTGCTGCGTCAGTTGTTGCATGCAATGATGACGGTGTGGGATGTGCGAATTATTCCAGCATCATGACGCTTTCTGCGAATGCTGGAACTCTCTACTACATCGCTGTCGGCGTTTATAGCGCAACGACAGTTGGTGGACCTGGAACAATGTCGATCACTGTAGGTGGTGGTGGTGGTGGCAATTGCCCAGATGGTGAAATCGAAGATTGCAACGGAAACTGCTGCCCAGCTGAATGGGTTGGCGACGGCTTTTGCGACGACGGGACCTACGCCTGGAACGGCATCCCCATCTTCCTGAACTGCGACCAGTTCGGCAACGATGGCGGTGACTGCGATGGCGGCGGCGGCGGCGGCTGCGGCTCCGGCGGCGATTGCTGCGTTTCGAACCCCGGCACGACTGGCTGCCTTGAGGCTGATTGCTGCACTACTGTTTGCGCGGCAGATCCATACTGTTGCGAGACCGAATGGGATCAGATTTGCGCCAATCAGGCTGTAGTCATTTGCACAAGCTGTGGTGCCGGTAGTTGCGATGTCCCTGCTTGTTCGACTGCAGAACAAGAAGCGTGCGGAGAAGACGTGAATGGCGGTTGCAACGGCGGCGGTGCAAACGAACCTCTCTCTTCACTGAATACTTGCGTGGCAGGAACTTTCTACTCATCAACAGCAACACGCGATACTGACTGGTATGGATTCACCGTGACTGCTGGAACAGAGATCACCCTGAATCTCTTCAGCAATCTGCCATCGTTCTGCGCGATCGTTGATAACCCTGGATGCACGATTGTTGGTGCAATCAGTACGGGATCTTGCCCAAGCACCTTGACTGCTTGCATTGGACCTGGCGATTATTACATCGTTGCTTTGCCAAGTCAGTTTATTGATTTGCCTTGCGGTGGTCCTTTAGGCAATGAATACACACTTGAAATCTCATCAGTAAGTTGTTCTTTCGTACCACCAGCTGGAGATAACTGCAGTGATCCAATGGTTGCTGTGGTTGGTTCCAACTATTTCACCAACATCAACGCTGGAACAAGTTTCGGCGAAGTGACTTGTGGTTTCGGCGGTGCGCCATTCACGAAGGATGTCTTCTTCTCGTTCGTGGCTCCTGCGACGGATGGCTACACTTTCGCAACTTGTGGTTCAAGCGCCGAGTTTGATACAGGAATCGAAGTATGGGATGGTTGTCCAGACGCAGGTGGAAATCAACTCGCCTGTAATGACGATTGTCCAGAATCAACTGTCTATGCATCTCGTGTTTCAGCTGATTTGACAGCGGGAACAACGTACATCATTCGCGTTGGTGGATGGGACGGCGCAACCGGAACAACAGATTTGCTCATCTCGCAAGGTGCTCCTGTTGGTCCTGCGAATGACGATTGCGCAGACGCAACTGTCGCAATCGTTGGAAACAATCCATTTGATACAAATGGATCGTCGACTGACGGACCAAATCCAACGGATCCCTCTTGCGGTGAGTTCGGCGCTGGTTTCTTCAACGATGTCTGGTTCTCCTTCAC
>CAMBWI010000036.1 GCA_945871445.1 Singulisphaera sp. GP187
CAAGCGCAAACGGGGCAAGCGATTGCCGTACGACCCCCTCTCACATTCGGCTCGCCAATGCCCATTCCAGATATCGAACAGTGGCCTCGCGGGGCGGCACCTGATTTCAAAGACCAGTCGAAAACTTTTTTGATTTCGTTTTGGTCTTCTGCGATTACCCCCGCGCGTGAATCGTTAACGCAACTTTCAAAGTTTGATGATGAATATCGGGATCAAGGCCTCATTATTGTCGGAGTCACAGAAGAACCTGCTGGTGGAATTCTGCCTCTCTTAGATTCGCCAAAGTACAAAGAAGGAATCCGATTTGCGATTGGATGCGATCCAGACCGAACCACATACCGACAATTTATGTCTGAGTCATGGCAGAATAGTTTGCCGACTGCGTTTCTTGCACGAGCTGGAAAGATTGTTTGGATTGGAAATCCGCGTGATCTGAAGGATGTTCTCACTGCAGTGTTTGCAGGAAAGTGGACGCCTGAAGGACGCAAGGAAATGTATGAACAAGGAGCAGCCGCAACCAAGCGCTTTATGGAGTTTGAAAAGAATTTGAATATTTTGATAGACCGTCGTCAATGGGATGCCGCTCTTAAAGTCACAACTGAAATGGAAAAAGATACGAACAAATCTCTCGCGCGCGAAGGCCGACTCTTGCGAGTCAGCATCTTGCAACAATCTGGCAAGACTTCTGAAGCTCTGGAACTCTGCGATTCTCTCGTTACAAATTCGAACGATTGGGAGGTTGCGTCAGAAGTCGCCAAGATGTTGGCATCGCCACTCTTTCCAAAACCAGATCTTGCACGTGCAACCATCGCAGCCCTACGTGCGATTTCGCTGTCCAAGAAACAAGAGGCACTTGCGTATGTCGCGCTCGCAGAAGTCCAGATGCGCGCTGGGCAAAGGGACCTAGCAATCAATACATTCGAAAAATCGCTCACCTTGGCGGTTTCAAGTGAAATTGATCTCATTCAAGACCGACTTGCCGAAGTTCGCGCCCCAACATCAGTCCAGACTCCAACTTCCAACCCTGCGACTCCTTGAGATAAAATTGTTGACTTTTGCTTGGTGCGGCCTATATTTCATCTGTGTGTGAATCGATTCTCACCCGAATCGCTGTGATTCTGACCCTCGTGCTTGGAACCGCAGGGCTGAGATCTATTCATATTGCCACTGCTCATTGCCACAAAAATCAATCCATTTCTGAAGTGTGTGATCACCATCAAGGCCACGATCACGAATCCGGTGATAATCAAGAATCTTCCGACACAAGACATTCCCACAGTGACACAGATGGACAAGACGAGCAAAATTGTGACACCTGTGCCACGATTCTTGCGCTTGTATGTCAGACAACAGATACTCCTGCTCTCGTTCTGAAAGAACGCATTTGCGACAGAGTGATCGCCACGACAATTGTGGCCCCTGCTGATTGCGCGCTCAGCGCCAATCGCGCAAGACCTCCGCCAATCGCCTCGATCGGCGTCTGAGGTTCCCCAAGCAGATTTCGGTCTGTTTCTGGGGTCTTTTTACTTTTTTAGGTTCTCTCAACTTTATGCTTCGAGGCTCTATTCCATCATCTGCATTTGACGCACGCGCCTTCACACTGATTGAACTGCTCGTGGTCATTGGCATCATCTCAATCCTCGTCGGATTGACTTTCCCTGCGATTGGGATGGTGCAGAGATACTCGCATATTGCGGGCGATCTTTCCAATCTTCGCGGCCTTCATCTTCATGCGGCTACCTTTATCGATGGCGTCAGCGGAGCGGATCCTACAAATGGCATCTACCTCGTGTCGCTGAACGCCACTTCTTCTCAATATGCGGCGAGCGATACATTCTGGTTTGTCTTCAATCTAGGGGAATCTGAAGAGGATCACGATGCGGCGATCGACTGGGTCAATACAACTCTTGTTCCAGGTCCTGCGGGAATGCTGGCATTTCTTGGAGGGATTTCAATGGGATCGCGCCGACGACGTCGTAACTGAGCGATCAAGAAAGGAATTTAGCTTCCCCGAATTTGGTGTGCGGGTACATACGCTTTGCGTGTGTATTCCGCCACCATTCGGTGGGAGTTGAAAACTGGTGGAACAGTTGCGGCACTGTGTAGCGCACGCGCGATCCAACCGTGAGGAATGCCCTGAGAATCTTGCTCATAAAATTGTGGGACAACTGATTCTTCAAGCAATTGGTAGAGATTTGCCGCATCAGACGCATCCTGCAGTTTCGAATTTGCAAACTCTTTCATTCCACCGATATTCCATCCGTTGATTCCATCCGATGCTTCAGGCCACCAACCATCGAGAATTGAAAGATTCACTCCGCCGTGTAATGTTGGTTTCATTCCACTCGTGCCACTTGCTTCAAATGGGCGTATTGGCGTGTTCAGCCATACATCGCAACCAGCGACAAGCATTCGGCCAACATGCATGTCATATTCCTCGATCAACGCGACGCGTCCGCCGAATCGTGAGTCGCGAGTTAGGTCGAAAATTTGCTGGACAAAAGCTTGGCCAGCTTCATCACGCGGATGCGCTTTGCCTGCGAAGATGATCTGCACGGGTCGATCCGCATTCGTCAAGATGCGCGCCAAACGATTTGCGTCGTGAAAAATCAACGGAGCGCGTTTGTATGTCGCGAATCGGCGAGCGAAACCGATTGTGAGTACATCCTCGTCTAATAACGAATATGTTTCTGCGACTGCCCCCTGCCCCTCGCCACGCCGTTTACGCTGAATCGCCAAACGATCCCTGACGAAATGAATCAGTCGATGACGTAATCTGCTGCGCATAGACCAAAATCGTGCAGGAGAAACATCTTGCGCGTGCTTCCAACCGGTTGCTTTGGGCGCCTGCTTTGACAACCGAAGTGCGATTTCGTCTTTCCAAAATCGTTCTGCATCTGGATCGATCCATGTTTTGACATGAACTCCATTTGTTATCGAACCGATTGGAACCTTTGCCGCTGGAACACCATAAAAATCCTTCCACATTTCGCGGCTCACTTCACCGTGAAGTTTCGAGACTCCATTGACGCGCTCTGCCAATCGAAGCGCAAGCACAGTCATACAGAATGACTCTTTCATATCACCCGCCTTGATACGCCCGAGATCAGCAATTTGCATCGGCGTCAAACCACTGCGCGACATAGCGCCGGAAAGCTCTTGGACGACCATATCTGGGTCGTAACGATCGTGCCCTGCAGGAACCGGCGTGTGTGTTGTAAAAACAGTTGCCTTGCGAACTGCACTAAAAGATTCTTGAATCGCCCTTCCTGGCGAGTGAATGTCGAGTGCCCGCTGGACGGCGGCAAATGCCGCATGACCTTCATTGAGATGCAAAACGCTGACACGTTCACCAAGTGCTTTCAATGCGAGAACTCCGCCGACTCCAAGTAAAATCTGTTGACGTAATCGAAGAAGTGGCTCCCCTTTGTACAAACCCTCGGTCAACTTGCGATCTTCAGGAGCGTTGGCCTTTAAATCGGTGTCAAGCAAATAAAGCGGAACTCGTCCAACCCACATCCGCCATATTCGTGCTGTCACAAGTCGCGAGCCAATTGGACATGCGATCGTGAGGTGCGTGTCTTCTAATCCCCATCGATTGAAGTCGTATTCTGGGTAAAGCACCTGCGTCGATCCGTCGCGAGATAATTGTTGAATGTAATAACCGTGTCGATATACCAAACCGATCCCGACAAGAGGCACTCCCAAATCGGATGCGCTTTTGAGATGATCGCCAGCAAGAATGCCGAGTCCGCCAGCATATTGTTGAATCGATTCGTGAAGGCCATACTCGCTGCAGAAATACGCGACTCGAAAACCCTCTTGCTTCGCGGCAGCACCGCGCTGAAACCAAGCGCGCTCTCCCAAATATGCGGCTCGTGCGGCAAGACCGTCATAGACACGCTTCACAAATATTGGATCGCACGCCAAGGCTGCAAGGCGCGCATGCGAAGTGCGCTCGAGAGTCCCAAGCGGCGAGTGATTCGTTGCACGCCATTCGCTTGGATCCAGAGTCTGAAAGACCGACCAACCCTCCTCGTTCCATGACCACCAAAGATTGGATGCCAAGTCGCGCAAGTGTCCAACAAGATCGTCGACGCCAATAGATGGAAAACGTTTAGAACGAGACATGAATCGAGTAGTTCTACCAAATTCACACAGATATGCGGCCGAGGGGATTGGTCGGAAAATCAATCAGCCATTTCGGCCAGTAAGTGCGGCAAGTGAATAAATGCTCTTTGCACATGCAATGCGTCGCGCATGCCAATCTGTTCCCAAACGCCAGCACCAATTTCCCTTGGGTGTTCCAGGAAAATTCATTCGCGCTGAACGATCCAAACCAAGAATGTCCTGAAGTGAAATCATCGCGAGTTGCGCAGGCGATTCAAATGCGATGCGAATCATCGCTTCATTTGGTTGATGTGCAGCGGTCGATCCTGCAAATCGAACAAAGCGCTTTCGAGAAGGTGCGGAGAGGGATTTCCACCACCCTCGTGTTGTGTCGTTGTCATGCGTTGCGGGATAAACCACACAATCACGATCATGGTGATGTGGAAGTTCGCCAGAATTGTCGTGACCAAATGCATGGTGAAGCACTTTCATTCCAGGAAGATTGAAAGACTTGCGCAGTGCGACCACTTCCGGAGTCACCGCGCCAAGATCTTCTGCGACCAAAGGCAGTGCGCCCAGAGAACGCGTCGCTGCGGTCAGCAATTCCTTCCCTGCTTGCAGGCGCCACTGGCCACGCCGAGCATTGCGCGCTCCAGCTGGAATTTCGTAAGCATGATGGAACCCAACGAAATGATCAATGCGAACGCCGTCAAATCTTCGCAGGGATGATGCGATTCTCTGCGTCCACCAACGAAATTTCTGAGTGCGATGCGCTGACCAGCGATAATGAGGATGTCCCCAAAGTTGACCATCTTTCGAAAAGCAATCAGGAGGAACACCAGTAAGAACTTCGGGGCGACCTTTACGATCTAATCGAAAAAGCTTTGGATTCGACATCACATCTGCGCTTTCCAAAGTAACAAACATCGGAATGTCGCCAAGAAGCTTCACTCCGTTTGCAGCGCAAGTCTTGCGCAAAGCTGTCCACTGTTTGTCGAAAACGAATTGTAGAAATGCGTGATATCCATTCGTGTCATTGGTAAATGTGCGCCAACCCTTCAGCCACACATATTCGCGTTTCTCGAATGCTCGGAAGGATGGACTACGAAATCCGCCACCGAGCCTGAAGTTTTCGAATGCACGAAGGAATGCGGGTTCTTTCGCCAATCGCGCCGTGTCATAATCGGTTTGCGAATGCGAACCAGGGCGATTGCTTCTGCGTGCAAACTTGCGAGTGACTGCGAGAGATTCGCGCACATCTTTCGATGAAAGCAGCCCATCATTCGCCAAAGATTCCAGCGAGATAAAGAGAGGTTCTCCAGCGAAACTGGATGTGCTGGAATATGGCGAATTTCCAGGACCAATTGGTCCAACGGGCAGCATCTGCCACCAAGAAAAACCAGCGCTCGAACACCACGAAGCAAACTCGTAGGCCTTGGCACCAAGATCGCCAATCGCACAAGATCCATCAAGACTGGAAAGATGCAGAAAAACTCCACACGAACGCTTTGCCAGGACAGGGTTGATCGATTCAATCATGGCTCGAGAATCCACACTCGACCTGAGAGTGCAGGGACAGAGACTCGCGGGAATTGTTCGTCACTCAGCGTAGCGCCCTCGCCACCGAAGATCGTTCGCCAGTGTCCAGTACGCGCCCCTTTCGAAGTATGCCCGAGATCAATCTGCGCTTCCTTCGATGATGCATTGATTGCAACTAAAATATTTTCGCCAGCAAGAGAGCGCAAAAAGACCCATACATCTTGCGCATCGTCGTTGAGCACCGTTTCGAACGAACCACGACGAAGTGCTGGATGAGCCTGTCGAAGTGAAATAATGCGTCGATACCAATCAAAGTGAACATCATCAACGAAATTCTCTTCCGGCTTTTCGTACGGCTGGAGATCCTTCCACAGCATCGGCTTCCGATTGGTTGGATCGTCCGCACCCCACATTCCAACCTCATCGCCGTAATAAACCATCGGTGCGCCGACATAGACCATCTGAACGAGGGCGATCAAACGCGATCGCTGATACTCCTCGGGCGATGGTTTTCCGCCTAGATATGCAGGGTTTTCCTGTTCTCGGTTGCCCTTGTCATACTCCGTATCTGGATGGCGCATCTTTGAAACAAGTCGATCCGTATCGTGACTGTCGACAAGATTCTGAAGTGCATACGTCGACTCTGCTGGATATGCGCGGCGCAATTCTGCCAACCTCCGATCCATTTCGCTGACATTGATCTTGTTGTTGCGATCGCGAATCCATTGAATGATTGTTTCTGCAAATGGATAATTCATCACCGCATCAAACGAACGACCATCAAGCCATTGATCCGCGCGCTTCCAAATTTCTCCCACGATGTACGCATTCGGGTTGATGGACTTTACGAGGTTGCGCCATTCAAACCAAAACGGCATCGCTACTTCATTGGGAACATCAAGTCGCCATCCATCAATTCCATCTGATGGGTCGCCGTCGCCATTTGGATCCATCCACCTGCGTGTCACATCAAAGATATGCTGCTTGACTTCATCGCTCGTGAATCCCTGATCGTTCTTGCGAAAGACTGGTAGTTCCAAGAAGCCAGCCCATCCGTCATATTCGAAAGGATCCCATGACCGAACGCTGAACCAATCTTTGTATGGACTTCCTTCGCGTTTCGCTTGAATATCACGGAATGCAAGATGTGTTGTCCCGACATGATTGAAAACGCCATCAAGAATGACACGAATTCCAAGATTTTTCGCTTCCTTGAGAACCTGAAGAAACAGCAGATCCGTTGGCGTCCATGTCCATGTCTTTGGGTCGAGAAGATTTTCTACTGCTTCTGCCTTTGCATAGTCGCCTTGGGTACCGAAGGATTCATCCACATGCAAAAAATTCGTCGCGTTGTATTTGTGATGGCTTGGCGCTTGAAAAATCGGATTCAGATAGATCGCGTTGATTCCAAGATCTTTTAGATAGCCAAGTTTTTCACGAAGTCCAGCGAGATCGCCACCATAGTGGCGAGAGAAGACATCCCACTTAAAAAAAGTGTTCCCATTCTGGCCTTCCCATGGACTGAGTCCATACCACTCGCTGCGCCAAGGTCGACAAGGCTGTGGATCATTCTTCGAATCTCCATTGCGAAAACGCTCGAGCATGATCTGGTACCAGATTGCATCCTTCGCCCAATCAGGAGTGTGGAACAACGCGTCTGGGGATGTGGTCAGAGAATAAATTCGTTCATCGCTCAATCGATTTGCTCCATCAGAGAATAGAAATGTATATGCAATAGGACGAGATGGGGGCGATATCGCTGTTTCCCACCATGAAAAAATTTCGTCAGAACCTGAATCCTTCATCATCACCGAAGATCGACCTTCTGAGACGAATTCAACATTCTCAACATCATCTCGAAGAGTACGCACACGCAGCAACAAACTGCCATCAGGAAGGCGCTGAACAAACGATGCGCGCGATGGGTCGTGAAGAATTCCACCTCCTTCGATCTTGCCATCACCACGCCGCGTTCGTATTGAACCGAGATTTGCTTGTGCGCCAAGTCGAAGCACGCTGTTGTTTCCACCTTGTCCATCACTGATAACTTGATCGTTGCGTGGATCAGGTTGCCACTGATCACCATCCACGACGAACTTGTATTGTTGCTCTCCTGCCGGCATTTGCACAGTGATACGCCACACTGCGTCATCGCCGCACGACATCGATGTTGATTGCGTGTTCCATCCATTGAACTCACCCGCAAGGTTGACTCGCTTCGCTGGCTTTACGGATTGAAAACTGAACTGGCATTCAAATTTTCCATCACCGAGTGGGCGTACTTCAACCGAAATTGGCTTGGAAAATTGATTCGCCGTCACCGAACTCTTGACTTTTGGTTCGCGTGGAGGCCAAGAATTGACGCCGGAAGATTTTGTCTGCTGGGCGATTGAAGTCTGAGATGCTCCAGCGATCACAAGTGCTGTGACCAAACACAAAATAAAATTGCGTCGTTCAGAGCAGAGCATGACCGACGATGTTAGTTCAAGACCACATTCAACCTGCAACAAGAATGCTCATTTCACATCATGAAACTATGATTGGCATCGCATGATCCAAACAAGCGCACGATTGCTTCGAAGACTGCTTGCAGTCATAGCTGTGATCTTCGTGGTCTGGGCATTTGCGAAAGTTGGCGTTCGAGAAGTGCAGCGCTTCTGGAAGGACGACGAGCGCACAGAAATCGTGGTTATGCATTGGTCTGGTGAAGGCGGTCAAGAAGAAGACCAAATCGTCGAAGATTCTCTTCGCCAATTCGAACGTGAAAATCCGAAACTTCGCGTCCGCAGAATCAATCCTGGAGATGCAGGAAGTTTTTATACCAAGCTGCAAACAATGATGGCGTCTGGAGATCCACCGGATGTTTTTTATGTCGGCTCAGAACGTGTCCCTGCATTTGTGTCTTTGGGATTACTTGCGCCACTCGATGACTTCTTGAAGATCGACTCGCAGTTGAATGTGAAAGACAGAATCGATCTAGAAGGCTTCTATCCCGCGACTGTGCAGGCATTCCAATATGACGGAGTTCACAGCGGCGAAGGTGCAATGTATGGAATCCCAAAGGACTTCACGACCGTGGGTTTCTATTGGAACAAAGATCTCTTTGCACGCGCCGGCCTTGCGCCACCATCGCAGAATTGGACTTGGGATGAATTCATCGCCGATGCGCGTGCAATCGGCAAATTGCCAGATTGCACTGGGGCTGAATTCGTGACATGGCCTGCGATGATTCGCGCATATCTGATGACCGAAGGAGTCGATGTCAAAGGAAACTCATTCGATGAACCAACAACATCGAACAGAGAAGTTTTCGCTGCGCTCGATCGACTGCGCTCTTGGCGGCACGACGAGAGCGGCACGCTGACAAGTGGCAAAAGTAAAATTGCTAGTGGATCGAGCGTTTTTCTCAATGGAAAAGTTGGACTTGCTGGGCCGTTCGGTCGCTGGGTCGTTCCGAGCTATCGAAAGATTCCACCGCGAGATCAAGGAGGATTTGAATGGGACTTTGCCCCTCTGCCCCGTGGAAAAGTCGACAGCAATATTGTTCTGACTGTCTCGTGGTCGATCTCAAGCCAAAGTAAACATCCTCAAGAAGCGTGGTCACTTGTGCGCTTTCTTTCGGGCGAACCAACACAGCGTGCACTCGCTCGACTTGGTCTTGCCATCCCCACCATTCGTGCCGCGGCGATCAGCGAATCGTTCAACGATCCCAATCAAGAGCCAGCCAATGACGCAGGTTTTCTGACAGCAGCGGATCGAGCGCGCATCGTCGATTGGCCAACAAATCCGCAGTTTGAAGCGCTCTTGGGATCGCGCTTGGATCAAGGACTCAAGACTGGCGATATTCCGTTGACCGAAGCGATTGAAAACTTCGAACGAGATTGGAGAGTGCAATCGCAAAGCCCACTTCACGGCGATTCCTTTCTGGCAATGCCGTGGACCGCACTCGGATGGGTCGCACTCATCGCATCAATTGCAAGTCTGATTGTTTGGATTGCGATTCTTCGCCGCGGAAATCTTCCCGCTCATCTGCGTTCACAAGAACGTGCAGGATATTTTCTTGCATCGCCCTGGCTTGTTGGATTCGCTCTCTTTATGGCATTTCCAATCGTTATGAGTTTGGCGCTTGCCTTCGCACGATGGAAGGGAGTCTCGCCGCTGAACTCTGCGGAATATGTAGGCACTGCAAACTTTCAGCAACTCCTTCAATTTGACCAACGCTTTCGCACCAGTCTTCTGGTCACCGCGTATTACGCCATCCTTGCTGTTCCAGCTGGACAAATTCTCGCGCTTCTTGCGGCTTTGCTGATGAATGCGCGCGTCAAAGGTATTCATCTCTTTCGCGCTGCGTGGTATCTGCCAAGCGTTCTTGCTGGTGTCGGCGTCTCGGTTCTTTGGCGTTGGATTTTCGACTCGGACGGCGGACTGATGAATGCCGCGTTACAACCCCTGCTTACACCGCTTGGTCTGACTGCGCCAGAATGGTTTGGACAAGATGCCGCAATTTGGGGGGCTCCAGCTTTCGCTTTGATGAGCCTCTGGTTTGTCGGCGGAACGATGATCGTATTTCTCGCAGGCCTCCAACAAATTCCTGTTGATCTCTATGAAGCCGCATCAATCGATGGCTCTGGAAAAGTGCGGCAATTCTGGTCGATCACTTTGCCAATGCTCTCGCCGATCATTCTTTTCAACGCGATTATGGCAATCATCGCCAGCTTCCAAGTCTTCACTCAGGCATTCGTTATGACTGGTGGTGAGCCGGGCGATCTCACGCGATTTTATGTTCTCTATTTATACAACCAAGGATTTGAGTTTTATGAAATGGGATACGCCAGCGCAATGGCGTGGATTTTATTGTTGGTCGTGCTTGCATTGACAGTGATCGTTCTGCGCACGAGCAATCGATGGGTATACACCGAAGGACAGAAAGTATGAATCGAACGCTCTGGAAAATCTCACAGTATGCAATTCTGCTTGCTGGTGCGGCGGTCTTGTTACTGCCGCTGTGGTGGATGTTGGTCGTGAGCCTCGAAACTCCAGAGCGCGCTGGCGCTGCAATCACAGGCGGAACCGGTCTCTCGCTTTGGCCACCATCAATACAGTGGGGCAATTATCCGCAAGCTCTGAGCGAAATGGGATCGGTGCCTTGGCAAGGCTTCCTCGACGCACTCGCAAATTCGATTGTTGTCACCGTTCTTGTGGTGATCGGCACTGTGCTTTCGAGCAGCTTGGTTGGATTCGCATTCGCGCGAATTCGCTTTCGCGGAAGTCGCGGATTATTTCTGTTGATGCTCTCAACAATGATGTTGCCTGGACAAGTGACCATCATTCCCCTCTTCTTGCTCTTCCGCAATCTTGGCTGGATTGATTCGCTCTTGCCATTGATCGTGCCCGCATTCTTTGGCAATGCGTTCTTTATCTTTATGTACCGCCAATTTATTGCGCAAATCCCAGAGAGTTTGCTTGAAGCGGCCAAAGTTGATGGATACACCCTGATTGGAATCTGGTGGCGGATCATTCTTCCACTCTGCCGCCCCGTAACTGCGATTTGCGCGGTCTTCACATTTATCTATGTTTGGAATGACTTTATGGGTCCGCTGATTTATCTGCACTCCGACGAGCAAGCGACGCTTGCGGTTGCGCTCAATTCATTTCGAAATCAATACGGCGGACTGGAAGATGTTCACCTACTGATGGCAGCCAGCCTAGTCACAATGGTTCCGTGCATACTGCTCTTCGCCGCATCTCAGCGACACTTCATTGAAGGCCTTGCTCGCGGAGCAGTCAAGGGATAAACCATCCGATCTACTTACAAAATTATTGTCTTCCAACTGGCTGGTTGTAATTTGCGCGCAGCCACTTGATTGAGCTCTCGGCGTTATTGCCCTTCACAGTCCACATCGCACTTTGGGACATCAGTGCATCAACTTCAGACTTCAACACATTGAAGTCTGACTTAAAATCTGGGTTGCTCATCGTCAAAGGATTTGCGGCAAGTTCGCTTACCATTTTTTTTGCATACGCAGCGGCATCGCTCGCCTGTCGATACAGTCGCGAGACTAGATTCCAAGCGTCAATTGCTGTATCGCAGTTCTTGCGCCACGAAAAGGTACCTCCAGTATTTCCACCCCAGCCGCCTCTGCGCCAACTTCGCGTATATGAACCTTGAAATTGCTGGCGACGCGGATCGGCTTCGCGAGCGATTGATTCTGCTTCGATCATTGCGCCAGTCAAATTGAGTGCGGATTTGATTGCCGCAAATCCATCCTTGAAAGTGAAACGCCACTTCTCTAATTCCTTGGTTTTTGCGGTCTGAATATCCTGAACAATTTTCTCTCCAACTCCAGTCTGAACCTGCCAACTCTTCACACCAAGCGAAGGACCAATTTGTTCAATCCCTCCATTGACACTGATTGCGAGGCCAGCAGTCACAAGTTGCGCTCCAGTCATTCCAGTGAACGAATCTTTTCCGCTACTCAGCTGAAAAGCTTCAATTCCGACTGGTGCGCTTTCGCCAGCTTCTGGACAACCATCGCTGCCTTTCCAAAGAAAGAGATCCGCCGTGGGATCGAGCAAACTTTTCAAAAAGGTCTTCCAATATGGACGGTCTGATGCACGCGAAGTGATCGTGGAAAGATTCGTCTGCACTTGCGCGTCAAAATTGACATCTGAAAGATCCGATCCAGGCGCCCAGTCGATCACAAGATCCTCTGCATTTGAATTCAATACAACGAGATAGTCGCAGAAAACTGGAAGAACGGCGCCAGGCCCGTATACCGAACCAAACACACCAATCACTGGCATAATTTTTCGAATTTTTAGAATTTGATCTGCGAGTGCAGCAATTTCTTTTTGCGTTCCACCTTGCACATCGAATTGAATCACGAGTGCATTTACCCGTCGTGATGAAGGTGAACCCTTGATGAAAACATCAAGCGCCTCGATGAAGGTTGGATCTCCAATTTGATCTTTGAGAGGCAGGATTGCATAACGCAATGTTGACGAGAGTTTGCGATCTCGCGGGCACTTTGATGTTGGTGGCACCGCATCCATTGGACCGTCTGGCGCGACGACTTCTGTAGGCGCAGGACTTGTAGGAGCCTGGGCATTCGAAATTTGCGATTGGATGCAAAGAACAAAGGCAACAATTTTGATCGTTATTGAATAAATGACTTTTGTGGACTGCTTCATAGAAGGGATGTTGTACCTCATCTCGCCCGAGAGGTAACCTTGCCACCTTAATGGCAACGGTTGATTTGAAAGCGGTATCGAAGATCTATGGATCAACTGTTCGAGCGGTTGATTCGGTTGATTTATCTATTGCGAATGGTGAATTTATCGTCCTTGTAGGCCCATCGGGTTGCGGAAAAAGCACAACACTAAGAATGATTGCCGGTCTAGAGGATCTTTCTGGCGGAACAATCGCCATCGGCGACCGCATCGTGAATGATGTTCCACCGAAGGACCGAAACATTGCGATGGTCTTTCAGAACTATGCGCTTTACCCACATCTGAATGTTCGACAGAATCTTTCGTTTGGACTTGAGCGCCGCCGCACATTCAAGAGTCGCTGGCGTGGAATATGGGATTCCGCATACCGCACACAGCGTCATGCAGAGCACATTGCAATCACCACACGTGTCGATGCAGCGGCTCGCACGCTGGGGATCGAACACTTGCTCAATCGGCCGCCGCGCGAACTCTCTGGTGGCCAACGCCAACGCGTTGCAGTTGGTCGTGCGCTTGTGCGAGATCCTGCAGTCTTCCTCTTCGACGAACCTCTTTCCAATCTCGATGCACTGTTGCGCGGCGAAATGCGAACGGAACTTCGCATCCTGCACCGCAGCCTGAAAGCCACCATGGTCTATGTCACTCACGATCAAGAAGAAGCGATGAGTCTTGCCGACCGAATGGTGGTTATGAAAGATGGTGTCGTTCAACAAATTGGATCGCCCGCAGAGATCTATGAGCGTCCATTCAATCGCTTCGTCGCAAGTTTTATTGGTACTCCACCGATGAATATGTTCGATGGGCACATCGGTCTCGGGAGCGATGGCGAATTTAAATTCCGCTGGGGAAAAAGCGAATTTTCTCTAAAAAACCGCTGGGGAGCCGGCGAACTTTCCTCGGTTGCCAAGAGTTCGGTCACAGTTGGCATTCGTCCAGATCGACTGGTGATCTTGCCCGCCGCCGAGAAACAAGATTCCTCTTGCATGACTGGTCACATTGTCACCATCGAACGATATGGACCTCTTGCAGACATCGTTGCACAGGTCAACGGAGCGCGCGTCATCTCACGAATCGCAACCGACACGCTTGGCGCAATGCGTGAAGGGGATTCGATCACACTTCAATTTGGAATGCAATTCGCGCACTTGTTTCGCGAAGATGGATCTGCGATCACGTCCCCCAAGCACTAAGCAAACTTGTCAGGTCACCGCCTCCGACAATTCCATCGCCATCAATGTCAGCAATGCCGCCGATGGTTGCCCATGCAGATAAAACGATTGTCAAATCCGCTGCATTGATCTGCCCATCTTGATTGAGATCCTGTGGTCGGAAAACATTCCCTTGCGAAAAGATGATCGCCGAATATGGACCAACCGAAACAAGCGCACTCTGTGCGAGTCCATCCCAAGCAACTGGCGAAGTCGAAGTTGAAAGACAAAGGGTGTTGGAATAGTCAGCGCTATACCCTGTCCAATCGCTGTTGAATCTGCAATTCCACAAGCCACTACGCGGCATTCCGATGCGATAATTCAACCGAGCCTTCGCAGAAAAATTGACCACGATGATGGTGTCATCCAAATCGCCGCCATTTTGCCAACGATGAAAAGCGACCAATTTATCGTTGTTATTGATGTGAAAAACATTTGTGCTGAAACCAGAAAGCCCACGCGTCGATCCAGAAGCATTCTTGCGAAGCTTGATCAGATCCTGATACAGCGAAAAGATTCCTGAGTATGTCTCCTTGCGAGACCAATCGAGCGCAACATCATCCGTGAAGAACTCATCTTCGAGAAACTCTTGACCTTGAAAGAGCATTGGGACTCCCGGCGCAGTCATCGCCAAGACACCACCAAGCGTTGAACGCTTTCGCGCGTAATACGAACCAGCATCGCCTGGAGAAATTTCTTCAGGAACACGCTGCTTGCCATTGGCGACTTCGTCATGGCTTTCTGTATAAATAATTCGCTGCTGCATCGATCCGTTGTATGAAAAAGTAATTGCATCTCGTACCGAATACATATCACGGTCGCTATCGTTTGGGGGAATGATCGCTCCACGAATTTTGGGATAGAAACCAGCATCCCACTGACTGTCAAATCCAGCGCCCCCTGCCCCTGTCGTCTTGGTGATGTATGGATCGAGATCCATATCTTCCGCAAACATAAATTTTTCAGGAGCTACCAAATCGACATCGTTGTTGATCCACTGCAGGAGCGACCAGCCTTCGGGAATCTCGTTGCCGTCCTGGCCCGTCTTGCGGATGTACTTGGTGCCGTCGATGCGCAGTCCATCCATCCTGAATTCGTCGAGCCACATCATCGCGTTGTCGCGAATGAACGATCGAACTTCTCCCCTGCCATAGTCGGGTCGCGTGTCCCCCCAAGGCGTGTTCGCACGGTCATCGTTGTAGAAGAAGATTCCTCCGAGTCCGTTCTGCGACCAGCCGTCGAACTGCCACATATCCAAATCGTTTGGACCAACGTGGTTGTACACAACATCGGTCGTCACGCCGATTCCTCGAGCGTGCGCAGCATCTATGAATTCCTTCAAGTCATTTGGCGTGCCATAAGCGCTTTCCACAGAAAACAAATAGGAATTGTTGTATCCCCAAGAACGGTCTCCAGGGAATTCGCAGATCGGCATCAGTGCGATCATGTTCACGCCAAGTTCGACAAGGTGGTCAAGCTTTGCAGAGCACTCGTCGAAGGTTGCAGGTGTCGCACCGCTGGCGGGAATGCCGTATGTTCCAACATGCATTTCGTACAAAACGATCTTGTCCCACGTTGGCATATTGAAATTCGTCGTCTGCCAAACATATGAGTTTGCATTAAAGACCACCGAATTTCCCACTGATGACACAAGATCGCGGGCACGAGGATCATTTCTCCAAAGAGTCTGCGTTCCATTTGTTATGACAAATTTGTACTGTGCGCCCGCTTGCACATTCGCAACATCAACGGACCAATATCCGTTGCCTTCAGAGAAGAGTGGAAGAGAAGTCACATTCCAAAAATTGAATGTTCCTGCAACCGTCACACCAGTTGCATTGGGGGCAAATGTTCGGAAGGTCGTCCCGAAAGCAGTTCCAGTTGTATATGGAATTGCACCGATACCTGGCCGTGTTGAAAAAGCTGCGAAAGTTGCCGATCCGATGAAGAGCGTCGCAAGTATTGCTGCCAAAGACGAACTATGAACTCTCGTGCAAGCAAAAATATAGTTTTTCAAAATCTCCATAGATAGATATAGAATATCCCCAATTGACATCAATGCATTTTTGTCGGTGATTTTTGAATAAATCAGCACTCAACAAAACCCCTTGCTCAATGCCCAGAATCGAGCTTTTTGGAGAGTTCCATCCCCCCTGGAGGCTGAGGAAACTTTCCATTGAGGATGTCCACAGGGGTTGCATCTGCCCCGTACGCCGCTTCATTGGTTTTTTCTTTGATAAGGATGCCAAGACCCCCAATGGATGCGCCACCATAGAGCCCCGCCGCGTGGGCGTAGGTTTTTACTGGAGGACCACTCGCTTGGGTTGTACCTGTATTTGTTGCGGCAGTTCCTTGCGCGCCAGCATAAAAATAACTTCCGCTTTCTATGAATTTATCGAAGGTCGCAGAATCCTGAAAGACCATCACAACATCAAGGTGCTGCGCACCAATGAGTATGCCAAAATCCCCTTTGACAACGCCAATAGCTACTGGCGAAGACCAACCGCCTGGAAGTTTTTTAACAGCGACTCCATTTCCACCCATCCATCCAAAGACAACTCCTGCCTGAAAACATTTCAAGATCGCAACACCAACTGCGGACTTCAATTCTTCTTGTGGAATTGGCGCGCCCGAAGTCTGCACGCTTTGGAACGCATCGGTTCCCTCCGTGATGTGATCGAGCATGGGGCTTTGAGATTTACAACCAATTACTCCTAGGATTGCGATCAAACTGAAAAAAAATCCCGTCGATTTATTGACATTCCATGTCATATAGATACATCTCCTCGTGAAGTGCGAATGATGAACATAGATGCGCAATCTGAATGCGCATTCGAAGCATCCTGCGTCGACTATGAAAGTCTAGCGTTTTTTAAACGCAAGGACCCCATGCACTCAGCAAAGTAGCGAGATCTGATCCGTCCGTAGTCTGATCTCCGTTCGTATCGCCCGCTGGAGTTCCCCAGCCGCTGAGGAGCGTTGCCAAATCAGATCCGTCAATGATCAAGTCTCCATTGAAGTCCGGTGGGCATGCAGGTGGTCTTGGAGCACAATCTGGTTCATTTGTATCGACCACGAGAACCGCGTATTGATTTCCTTCAATCGTCGAGAGGTCCACATTGCGTGGCTCCCCAAGATTGCCCATCGGCGCAAGAGGCGCAAGGAACTGGTTCGAAAGATAATCGTGGCCTCCACCGTTAATCGCAGCACAAATCTTGATGTTTTTCTGCGTCGTTGGGTCATAACCAAGCAAAATCAGCGGAACCGCCATCTCGATACCCGTCGTGACACCAGCGCCACTTGTATTGCCACCATCTCCACCAACGCCTGCAATATTTGAATTGTTGATTGCAACCTTGACGCCATATTTAAGGTTATCGATCGCCACCGAACCTGGTATTCCACTTCCAATGTAAGCCCCTTGTCCACCGCCTTCGGTGAGAAGCTGTGCAATATTTGCCCACATTTCAATTGGCGCTCCGCCGCAAGTCGACGTGATATAAAAATCCGCAGAGAAGCATGTATCGAAGCGCAATCCATTTCCAGTGCCATCGTCACCCATCCTGTTCAGGCCGTTAAAGTCGATATCGGGATTGTTTCCAGGCAAACGATTCTGACCTCCTGATTTGGCATCGATAAATACTTCGAGTTTGTTGAAATTGCTTTCGAGATTGCCACCCAAGAAAAGATAGAGAACTTCGCCGATTACAACAGCGTGAAGTCCATCAAGCTCAGAGCCATTCGCTGCGTCCACAACTCCGAGATTGGAATCGCCGAATCCTGTTGTATTGGATTGTGTTGTCAGGTCGTTCACAGGAACATAAATAGCGTCAAGAGTTCCGTCGACTATGGGGGGAACTTGAGCAAAGGCGGATGAAACAATGAAGCAATGGAGTACTGCCAAAACGGCAACGATAAAATTGTGAGTCATCATTCAAATCTCCTAGTTAAAGAAGATAACCCGAATTTGCAATTTTTCAAAAAATTCTTGAAATTTTTCTTATTCAGCGATGCATGCCGACAACAAGCACTCCACCCAAAGCAATCTCCGCGGCTTCGGCACGCAGAAGGAGTTCTTGTGGCAGACGCCGATTTGGAGCCAATTCCGCAGCCTTTGTGAGGAATTTTACCGCATTTGTAAAGTCCCCCTGTCGCTCGAAGACCATTCCCTTGAGTAGATAACCATCGCAAACTTTGGGATTTCGGCCCATCAAACGGCGAGCGCATACATCCGTCCGTTCGAGATCACCAACCATCCAAGCGATGTATCCCAATGCCAGATCGTGATCAAGCGTGATGCCTTCTTGTTTGCCTGTAGCAGAACTTTCAAATTCAACCAACAAGTCTCGAGCCTCAAGCGCACGACCAGTCATAGCGAGACAACGCGCACGCATTCGCATTATGTCTTCGCGCTCGGTTGTCTTCTTCGGCAATGTGGAGAGAGCGATGAGACAACGATCCCATTCTTTTGCGTGAAAGGCGATATGAGCTAGATCTTCTTGGTAAATCGTTGGATTGGACGCAAGTGTGACCGCCAATTCCATAAAGCGTAACGCTTGAGCATGATCGTCTTCTGCTGATGAGATTTCGCTGCGCAAGTGGGCGAGCGCAGAACTGAACTCGAAGTGACAGGACATATCTTCAATCAGAGTTTTTGCGTCTTCTATTCTGCCAAGCACAAGTAATGTTTCTGCTTGCGCAAGGAGATAATGCGTGCTTGTTGGTTCGATTGTTAGCGCCGCTGAGTATTGCTTCATCGCATCTTCATCGCGACCCCACCGCTGAGATACGACACCTTGGTAATACAGGCATTCAGCGCATGACGGATCCAGCTCTGCAGCGTTCTTGAATTCTGTCATTGCTAATTCGAGCCTTCCCATTTCAAGCACAATTCTTCCACGAAGAAGCCTTGCTTTGGGATCGGTGGGAAATCCAACAACAACGCGATCAATATGTGTCAGCGCATCTTTGAATTGTCCAGCATCGAGCGCTTGCTTAGCTTGATCGGATGCGACGGCTCCGCCGACTCGGTTGAAACGATCTGCCGCAACTCTGCGCGCTTCGAGCCCAGTCTTTGTAGGACCTCCGCACCCAAACATGGCGGATGCCAAAGTGAATACCAAGAAAACACTGGACAACACTATTCGTGGACAGTGCGAAATGTCAGATGCATTGGAACGATCTGCATACGAAGATAATTTTTTCATGGCGTGACCTCTGATGCAGCTGGTTCTGATGCAGCTGGTTCTGGTGCAGCTGGTTCTGGTGCGGGTGGTTCTGGTGCGGCTGGTTCTGGTGCGGCTGGTTCTGGTGCGGCTGGTTCTGGTGCGGCTGGTTCTGGTGCAGGTGGTGCTGGTGCGACTGGTTCTGGTGCAGGTGGTGCTGGTGCGACTGGTGCTGGTGCGACTGGTGCTGGATTCGACTTTGGCGACAACTTTTGTGTCGCACTTGGAGCACTTGGCGAGAATGTTCGCCTCTCGATCAAAGTCTGATCAATTTGATCTTGATAATCAGAACCTGGCATTGCGATGACGCGTTCACGCAACTGCTGCATTGCCGGTGAAATCGGTTTCATACGAAGTGCTGCGTTGGAGTAGAAGAGTGCTTTGGTGAGATCGCCATTGTTGTACGCATTGAATGCGTCTTGTTGATAATTCGCAGTGACTTGCTCGCGCGAAAATGGCAAGAGTCCCGCACGCGCTCCGACGCGAATATTTTCAACAATTTCTAGAGAGTCGCGGCCTTCTTCATAAAGCTTTTGATCCTCGATCACAGTTGGCGTCACTAAGAAAATAATTTCTTTACGCTGAACACGATCAGCTTGTCCAGTGATTGCTCCACCGAAGAGCGGTATATCGCTTAAGAATGGAACTTGTCGACGCTGCGTCGTGATCTTGTCGCTGAAAAGTCCACCAAGCACGATTGTTTGCCCACTGCGCACGCGGACATTCGTGTGAAGTTCCTGCGTTGTTGAGTCTGGGACCGTCGTCGTGCCACCATCACCTGTGCCGATTTCACGAAGAGTGAAATCCGAAATACTTGGCGACAATTCCATGCGGATCATGCCGTCGTCTGTAATAAATGGACGAAGCGTCAACTTGATCCCTGTATCGAGATATTCCACGGTTTGAGTTGTGCTTGTCTGGTTCTGCGTGGTGCTGAGATACGCAACTCGCTCTCCAATCAACACAGCAGCGCGTTGGCGATTTAAGCAAGTCACTGCGGGGCGAGCAAGAACTGTGATATCGGTCACATCATCAAGTACTGTCAGAAAAACAGAAACGTCATCAGAGACAAATCCCATCTTGATATTCGCAGGCGGTTGATTGGGAAGCGAAACCTGATTCGTAATGGCAGCAGCTTGTGCAGAAGTTGGATATGGGGTGAATGGCTTTTTGTCACCGGTCAATCCAGTCTGAAGCGCGTCTGGAACTCCAAGTGGCGGAATCACCTTGGAAACCAAGTTGTCAAAGTTCAGATTGCCGATTGCGGCAATGTCCAAACCATATGCATTATTTTCGTCAATGTTGGCAGAAACCACAGTCGCTTCGACGCGAACTTGTTGTGGCGCGCTATCGATCTCTTTCAGAACACGAGCAACTTCCGACAAATTTGTAGCGTAATCAGTGACAACAATTCGAGCTGTGAATGCGTAATCATCTGCGCCTCCATTTTCCAAAGAGGGCGTGAATCCTGCAATAACCGTTCCGCGCGAAGCCATCTGACCTTCTTTGGAAAGGATCGGCTTGATGAACGACTCTGCATCTACAGCGTTCAAGAATTGAAGCACAAATACTTGCGTTCCAAGTTGACGCTTCGCCTTTTCGAGAGTTTCAAATTCCGCTTGCGTATAAACGAAAATAAACGAACCTTGTCGAACTGAAATGAGGCCATTCACCGACAAGATCGCTTCAAGCGCTTCATTGAATGGAACATCGTAAAGATTGACAGAGACCATTCCATCCACTTTGTCGCTGGCAACAATGTTCTGCTTGCTGCGAACAGAGAGAAGCTCGAGCAGTGCATCGATTGCAACATTCTGAGCTGACAGTGTGATGGATCCGTGCGATGAGACTTCGAGAATCGGAGGCAAACTCATTTGGGATGTTGCCGAAGGCATTGGCGCTGGCGCAGCCGGAGCAACGGGAGTATTTGGCACAGTCGCAGGAGGTGTATGAGCAGGCGCAGATTCGTTTCCTTGAGAGCCCGAAGCAACTGGAGCGAATCCTCCCGGTGGCACTGGAGGTATCGCATTCTGCGCCGAACTTGTTGCGCCAGAAATTACAACCTGTACCAAGGCGATTGCAATGAACAATGCGACAACTCTCCGGTGCGGATTCGCTTGCACTCGATACCGACTCATAGGGCGTGTTCGTTGATAGATATCCAATGTCCGTAAAGCCACCTGCACCAATTGAAAGGTGCTGAGTAGTACACTTCGGCTCATTTAAGGCAATCCGATAGCTTTTTCCACTCGGATTTGACCAGATGTAGGTTGTAGAACAAGATCGATGGACTCTGTTCCAATGCCCGTGGATAGATGTATCCGCGGCTCTGGTGCATCGAGTCCGATATTCAACGCGCCAGAATGATTGAATGGAATTCCACCGACTGGAACATCAGTAACACTTACAAGCACTCCTGATGCTTCAGAAAAGCTATTTTTATTGAACCGTACTGTTCCAGCATCTGGTGGTCCTTCGATCGTGTAACCGTCAGAAAGAAATTGAATCTTCGCAGGGCTTGACGGATTGGCGATCGTCCAAGCTTGGGCATATTGAATGTCCGCCCATAACCGATGTTGTGCAGCGGTGAGTCGCCCACTGCTGTGGTCCGAGAACATTGGCAATGCAAGAGATACAAGCACTGCAACAATAATCACCGTGATGATAATTTCGATAAGAGTAAATGCTCGACGCATAGGTGTTCCCTCCATATTGAGAACTTGATGATTGTGAAAACGAAGATCGTGAATGTGATGCCTTAAAAATTGATTTGAATTCGAGTTGGTATTTGGGCTGTACCGCCGCGAGGAGGCGGAGCGCCCTCAGTGATTCCTGTGATGTCATCAAGCGCATGGTCATAGAAGAAGCTTGCCTCGTCGCGCAAGATGACATGATTCGCCGCAATGCGACCATAGATTTGTGAGTTTCCGCGGAGAATGACAGGATTGGTCGGCATATATATAGATCCGACAATCGAACTGTTATTGAAATCCCAAAGGAAGATCGAAGAGAGAAATGCGGGATCTGGATAGATACGAATTCTCCAAGGCTCGATGTACTTCGGCTCTTCTGGTGGATCCGCATCGCACACAGTTGCCACCCATTGATTGAGCCACTTCTTGCGGTGAGGGTCGCCAAGTTTGTTCGTGGCATTGGGCTCTGAAGTACAGGTGTAATCACTTCCGATCCACGATCCTGTTGTCACTAAGTCATATGCGACAAAGAGAAGTAACTGCGAATTCGTTTTCAATTCGATCGCAGAGTTTGACATTTCAAAGCTCTTCGCATCGAGATCGAACCATTGTCGCGCTTTCATCACAATCTTTACATTCCCATTGATAATCAAACGACTATTCGTCAATTTGAATTTGTCATCCACACGATAAATTCCGCTGTTCAGTGTGACGACAGAATTGTTCGTAATGTTCAGATCACCCCCTGCGTATGGAATGCCGAAGAATTCATAGCATTTCACGCGAATGGGATTCAGGGAGACGGTGACTCCGCTATATGTTCTATTACCGGTGTAAGTCGTTCCAGGAATAAATGATGGTTCAGATGGAGGAGTTGGCATCACAATGGATTCACCAGCGGACAATCGCACTTGTTCAACTTCTTCGGCACTTCCGCCAGTGACAGTCACACTTTCTGCATTCGATGGGAAATAGAGATATGCCTGCTTGGTGGCAAATGAATCGCTCGCAATTTCCCATGATGCTGCAAGAGAAGTCTGAC
>CAMBWI010000037.1 GCA_945871445.1 Singulisphaera sp. GP187
CTTATCGCAGGTTCCTACGTCCTTCATCGCCTCTCGACGCCAAGGCATCCACCGTGTGCCCTTCCGAGCTTGGCCACGCCTACCGGATTCCGGCTTTCACCGAAACGGAAAAACGCGACCAGCCCTCAGGCTGCTCATTTCAAACTTAAAAACTTTGAAACAAAAAACTTTAAACACTCGAGATGATTCTTGACTCAATTCATTTTCGTTACTTCACTTGCTTGCTGAAACCACTAGAAAACTAGTCATTTCAGCATGCGACATCTGATCCTCAATTGTCAAAGAACGGGTCGAAACCCGCTACTCAGTCAATGACTGGGTAGAAGGAAAAGTGTACTAAGGCAAACGATGTTGTCAAGTGGCTTGAATGATGGGAGTTCTGGGGTTCAGATCAGTAGGGAAACCGCATGGCCAGAATGCTGAAAAATGCTTATAACCTGATCCTGAATATGGACTTATGTCGCTAGGTGCTGCGCGCGCAAGCCTGCATCCACATCCGCACTGGTTTTTCGTTATGCCTTTGGTGTCTGAACCGCAACCTTCTTCGGGGCAGACGCAGGAAGTTGCTTCTTAAATTTTTTGTATTTTTCTGATTCCTTGTCAGCAAGCGGGCCAGCGAGCGATCTGATTTCTTTGACGATTTCACCAGTCTCCGTTCGCTGCTGGAACACCGCTAAAACACCGCCACTCTCTTCGCTGCCAGCGTCATCAAAAATGTCTGAGAGATACCACTGAGTTGAATAATCGACGGCTTCATCCTTTGCGCCCACAACTCTTCCAACTGGATCGCCAAGTGTGAGATCTTCAGATACTGAGCGCAACACACCATTGAAAAACCTGAAGTACTCGAGTGTAATACGACGCCCGCCGATCCCATCGCGAGCAGAACCACGCGTCAAGAAAAATTCTGTCGTCGAAGGGATAGTCACTTCAGCTCCCCATTCGGAAGTGAGGGAACTTACTGCGATCCCCCCGGAGAGTTGTTGCTGTTCAGTCACAAGCAGAATCTTGCGTGCGAAGAATGGGTTGTAAATCTTCAATGTCGTTCGATATTGATATGTTGCACCTTCACGAAGATCGAAATCGTGGGTCCACGCAACGACCTCTTGGAGATCCTTCAATGCTTTCTCGGGTTCCTTCGCTTTTTTTGAATCATTGATTTCTATTTTTGATGCGGGGTATTTCTTTTCAAACTCATTCTCGAGACTTTCAAGAGATTTACTCTCTCGATCGACTCGCTTTGTCAATCGAATCCGAAGTTCCTTATTGCCTTGAACCCCTGCGTCACCATCGGCACCAGTATCACCCTTCTTCATACTTCCGCCACCACCACCCATTCCCATACCTCCGCCACCGCCGCCACCTTTCGCTTTTCCTTTGCTATCGGAATCCTGGCTCGACGAGTCGCCTTTCGAGGGTGGATCGAGCCGTCCTCCAGCTTTCTTTAACTCAGCCTGACTGCGCTCAAGGGCTGCCTCTGCAGAACTTATTTTTTTCTCCATGACCTTTCGAGCAGCATCTTCTGGGTTTTCTAGCGGACTCGATCCGGCTACATCATTTGAAGGCTCGATAAAATTTCCACCTTTCAGAGGAAAAAGTGCCGGCTGTAACACATCCATCTGCAAATCAAAATCAGAGAGATTTGCAAAAACCGTATCTCTTTGAGATGCGCTTGATTCCCTTGATTCAATAACTGGACGCCACGAATCTTGTAAAGGAACTGGCTTGATAATTACTGGATCGCTCCAAGTTTCATTTGTAAGTTTTTCCTGTCGTTCGAAGACAACATCCAGAATGTGAAGATTGTCGTTGAACCACAACTTCGGGATCACTTCTTTTCTTGGAGAAGATTCAAGATCACTTTTCATGAGTTCTTGCCGCAGGGAATTGAGATCGATGACCATCCAAGGAGTCGCCCAAACTAAATCTGCAGAGTTAGGAGGCAAGAGCTCCTGAAAAAAATCAAGCTTCTGGTCCTCTTCGCTTAACTGACTGACATCTACTGCGTCAGTGGAAATGCTGACTCCACTCATCTGCCCTGCAGCGAAACTCGGATCATAAAACCATTGGTTGTTTGAAAGCGTTTCTCCAGTGAGCAAACCTGAAAATGATGGCTCAATGCGGGGCAATGATTTATTGGGAGCAATTCCAATGACTTTCTCAGTTTCAAAAATTTCATCACTCGGAACTTTTTTTGGTTCAGGAATTTCTAACTGAAGGGGGCTGTTTGGATCAAGCTTTTTCGAAACCACCTGATTTTTCGTCTCAAGTTTTTCCCCCAAATTCCCAAGAGATACATTTTCAGTTCCAACCTTGACATTGATATTGAGAAAAAGGATCTGCCAAACCAAAACTGATACCAATAGCAACCCAATAACTGCGGTCAGAATTTTCTCGCAATGTATTTCTACGAATGATGGTTTTTTTGTTGACATTTTATCTCGGTGGTTCGTTTGGTATTTCTGTGATAGCGCCACTTGATTCCAAAGCACTTTGCACTTGACCTGTTGTTCCCAACATTGCACGGACAGGATCAGGCATGAGAGGACCAGTCCACTCTCTCAACCACGCTGATTCGAGTTGAAGCACAACCAATGAGACGGGATTTGGTCCATAAACATAACCAGACCGAATTGCCTCAAATGGGTCGACGGAAGAAATGCGCACATTCGAAATCACTATAAAATTTTTCTTCGCAAAAGCATCTGTAACGAGAGGGATTTTGGATGTCTCAACCACAAGCGAAACTTGAGTTTGAACCACATCATAGAGTTGGTTACTCGCCCATCCCTTGACAAAAGACGAGGAGTAGTTGGACATAGAAACTGGCGCATTAGGATCGATGCCGGCAGAATTCACAGAATCAGCTTGTGCTGCGGAATCGTTTCCCTCGGTGAATTGGCTCGTCTCGCTCTCGGCAGATTGAGTCGCACCGTAAGGAATGCGGGATTTCATTTTGACAACACGCTTCACTGGAGCAGTCACTATCGATTCATTCTCATTTAACTCCGCACACGCAAGAAGAATGTCTTCTGCGATCCAATAATTCCACTGCAATGTCCAAAGGTCCACAGCTATTTTTTCATATGGGGCTTCTGGGAGAGGCGCGATCGGCGCCCCGATGTCTTGTGCATCTAGATAAAGACCAGAAGCCAACGCAACATTTCGATAGGAAGCGAGTCTGCGATTCGTGAGTTCAGAAACCAACTTTTTTTCTTGCTCTGGGGTTCTTTTTGCGTCGATCGTTTGGCCCAAATCTGTCAAAACAAATCGGAGTTTTGCTCGTTGGAGTTCAACTAAAATATCTTCTTCAGATGGCGGAAGAGTTGCTCGACATTTCTTGAGAAGTTCGCTATAGAGATCTGTCAACTTATCATGCATATCTAGCCTGACCACACGACGCTTGGACTCGTCCTCCTTCTTAAAACGCATCGACAGAATGGGCTTATGTGACCCTTTATTAAACTGAATCGCAGCCTTGCTGACGGTTTCTGTATTCGGGATCCCCTCAGTCTGCTCAAGACCCATGCGAGATTTGACGGCATCAACAAGTTTCCGATTGACAGTCAAATTCCCAGTGACTGGCTCATTCCCTGGAATAGTGATTGTCACCGGAGTTCGCTCGAGCTTTGAGAGCTTTTCAATTTTTGAGGCAAATTCATTCGCCACATTCTCATTCCCCTGCTGCAAATGAGCACTGAACATATATGCAAAGGCGAGTGCAGAAATTGAAACAACTGCCAAAGATAAAACCAAGATGTTGGACTTGATAATGATAAGCAGATTTTTTATTTTTTGTGCCCGTTCACTTAGGGGCGCGAGATTCTCTAATTCATCGGTCTTAGCCTTGCGCTTCAACAACCTCTTCATGTCAAACTTGAGATTCATGGTTTCTTCTGTATCTGGTAATGGGGAATACGGGACAAATTACTGCCCTTGACTGGAAGGCAATTCTGCAGGAATTGCGGACTTGAGGATCACTGTAAACGTCAGGGTTCCTTCCCATTGTGTTTCACTGGGAAGAACCAAGATTGGTAGTTGGGGCAACGGAGCTTCTTTCACAAGATCGACCGGTGGCAACTTTTCTTCAGCGCTCACGACAATTGTTCGTGCTCGACGCTTTTCAGAACCGCTCTTCGTTCCTCCAGAAGCGTCCGAGCCATCTTCGAAGCCACCTGATTCAGAGCCGCCATCACCGCCCGCATCGAGTCCGCCTCGAAATCCACCTCCTGTATCTTGAATCTGTGTACCAAATTGTTTGGTCATTGCGCCAGCTCCACCTGAACTTTTATTCGAGCCGCCTGAATTTGTCGTAGGGCCAGAAAATCCGGAGTTGTCTGAACTCGGTCCAGAAGCCGACACTTCTTCAAATCTTTTTCCCGCAATAATTTTAGTCCACTGTGGCAACTTCAGAGAACCCTCCTCTATTGTGTAAGGAGCGAGAGGTCGATTCGAATTCGCTTTCAACCAGTCGAGAACACCATTTGTTTCGTTTAAGAAGCGCGATGGATCCGCATTCGTCAATTCAATTAAAACAGAGACTTCGATCTTGCGCTCGCCTGGAGCCCCTTCAGCGGATGGATCTCCAATCGATGGCACTCCATAAAAATCCCGTAACTGAATCAGACGGCGATTCCCAACTGCAATCTTTAGAATCTCTTCTGGATTTGTACCAATCTCAGCAGTTGTTGGCCTTGCTGCATTCAATGCAGAATAAGTGTCATCGATCAAAAAAGACCAAACTTTACGATCCTTGAACAAATCCAAGATATTACTGTCAGCAGTGAACTGACCCTGTTGCTCTTGTGCAATTGCCAACTGTTTAATCAGACTTTCCCCTTTGTCGATAACTCCCTCTGCTTGGCTCGAAACTTCAGTCATCCTTGCAAGAGCAATCTGATCGAGTCCAACTCTTAAAAACATAACGATGGAAGTCAAAAGCAAGAGCGCTGCGGTAGCGATAAACCAAGGGGTTTTTGCCTTCCAAATTTTCTGCCTGATCTGTGCGATCGGCGAGAGATTCAGTTCGACCTTTGCAAGTCCGAGACCCTGAAGGCCGAGGCCAAGAGCTGTCAAGAGATTGATTGAATGCGCTGCAAAATCTGCGGCATCTGGTCCATTGAGATGAATACGCTTGAACTCTTCGAGTCGATCAACAGTCATCTGGAGATCTCCCGCAATCTTGGTGCGCAAACCAGAAATTTTCAGCGTCGACCCCACACCGAAGGCTCGATTGATTTCTATACCTTCATTTGCGGCCTGATAGAACTCTCGAGATCGGCCGATTTCATCAACTAATTGACCAGTGACTCGGCGCATAGCCATTGTTCTTGCGCGCAGAATCTTTTCAGTTGGTGTTCGATCCACTTTGATTTTTTCAGCTCGGGTGTAATTCACATTCTGACTTGCAAATGCCTCTGAGATCGCAGAAGTGAAATGCGATCCACCAACTGGAAAACTGCGAATCCAAAATTTTCCGCCCGAAATAACAATTAAATCCGATGAATTTGTCCCGATATCAATGCACGCAATGGGCTCGGGCTTGTTTTCCAATTCAAGGTCATAGTGAAGCGCGTTGTAAGCTGCAACGGAACTCAAAGTCAAAACATCTGGCTCGAGTCTGCACTCGGCGTAGAGCTTCAGGAGTTCGTGTAAGCGTTCTTTTGTGACTGCAAATATTCCAATTGCACATTGACCACTCTCGTCAGCAGGAAGAATATGGCTGTCCCATTCGACTTCTTCGATGGGAAACGGAATTTGCTGCTTGGCTTCATACTCAATCATGCTTCGCAGGGTCTTGGCATCAACCGCTGGAATTGTGGCAAATCGGGCAAACCCAACATTGCCAGGAAGACTCATGATGATTGGTTCGGTCGCAATCTGCTCTGCGTGGGATTGAACAAATGCTCCCAAGGTGACTCGGATCATTCCCTCGCGGTCGGAAACACTTGGGTCAGACAAGACTTTTTGGTGAGGAATGAAGGCGAAGTCTGTGACTGTGATTGTGTCTTCAACAAGAGCAAGGCGAATGGCCTTGAGAGCAAATTCACCAACTTCAATTCCCCATGCGACTTTGCTCGGTTCCATTCTAATGACTCCTCTTTACGATCGTGAACACAGAGAACAGGCGATGATTTGAACGACCAATATTTGAACGTTACGACATCTTATACGCCTCCGAAGGAGTGTGGATGCGATAGGCTGTACCAATATGCATCCCGATTCCACCCAACCGGACAGCGACGCCTTAGGGCGAACGACTCCTACCCCGCCCGTCGACATCAACGCCGCTCTGAATGCGGAGATCGAGAGGGCTCTGGGAGAAATGAATGCGCAGGAAATTCTGGATGCGACAAATACTCCGCGACCAGCCGCGCGGACCTCGGGGATAAACCCGATTCGTCGGACTTCTGGTGGGCGCCAATTGCGAACGGGACAAGTCATGGACGTTCGCGGCAAAGATATCTTTGTGGAGTTTGGTCCCAAGAGTCACGGGATCTGCCCAATCACTCACTTCGAAACACCGCCAACTGCTGGCGAGAAATTAGAGTTCGTTGTTGAGCGACTCGATCCATTTGAAGGCGTGCTGATTCTCGCCCGCGAAGGGATGGTCTCGAAGGCACAATGGGGCGATTTGAAAGTTGGACAAGTCGTCGAGGCAAGATGCGTTGGATTGAATGTCGGCGGACTTGATATGGAAGTCGCGCATCACCACGCATTCATGCCAGCAGCGCAAGTTGATTTGCGGCACGTCGAAGACATCTCGGTTTTTCTTGGCCAAAAGATCGAATGCGAAATCATCGAATTGCGCCGAAATCGTGAGAGAATGTTGCTCAGTCGCCGGCGCGTACTTGAAAAAGAACGCAAAGAAAAACGCGATACTCTCTTAGGAGAAATTGAAGTTGGTTCGCAGCGCACTGCAACAATTGTTTCGCTCCAACCATTCGGAGCATTCGCAGATATCGGTGGTGTCGATGGATTGATCCCAATGGGCGAACTTGCACACGGAATGCTTCAACAAGCATCAGATGCAGTCTCGGTGGGAGATGTTGTCGAAGTCAGAGTCATTCGTGTTGATCTCACAGCGGTTCCGCCGCGGATCACGCTCAGTCGTCGTCGGCTTATGGCTGATCCTGTTGCAGAGTTGGTCAACGGGCTCGAAGTTGGCGGGACGATTTCAGGAGTCGTGCGCAGACTGATGGAATTTGGAGCATTTGTTGAGATCGCTCCAGGAGTTGAGGGGCTTGTGCATATCTCTGAAATCTCACACGACCGTGTTTTCAGCACTGACAAAGCGCTGAAAATTGGCGAGGAAGTTCAAGCGAAGATCTTGGCTCTTGATCTTCCGAAGCGTCGCATTAGTCTTTCGATCAAAGCGCTCAAAGATGCCCCAGTTCGGCAGGAATCACCAGGGCGAGATGGAGGCGGCGGGCGAAGTGGCGGGCGAGATCGTGGCGAAGCGATTCAGCCTCGCGAGGCAGACCCATCCATGCGAAAATTACTTTCAAAATTTGGTGGAAATGGCAAGAATCTGAAGGGCGGATTGAGCTGAGTCTAGGGAATTAATCCTTCGACCTAAGAGAATCTTCCCACAGATCGCACACATCCTGCCCATCGCAGTTCAATCGAATCAAGAGGTATGTGCGAGTCGCGCAAGCGAATGCGATTGAGAGCGAACACGCACCGATCAAGAGGCAGAGAATTGTCCTCCACATATCAATCAATGAAACGGTAATCGATTGAGTCAATCCAAGAAGCGCAGGCGGCGCTGATTGGTATGGCTGGAGGAAACGAAGATTTCCAACACCAGAAAGTGCAGTTTCGCCACTCGCTGATTCGTACGATGCTGAAGCGAAAGACCACATTATTGTTGCCGCAAAATCTGCGACGAGCGTTCCAAGAACAATCACAATAAGTGAAATAAATCCATACCAGAGGAGATGCAGAGGTCGTGCGAAGAGGTAAGCGCCAGCTCGCTGAATGCTTTCGACTGCATCACAGCCATCGCATGCGACTGCTGGTGCAATGAGTGGGAAACCAACCAACAGCACGACGACAACAATTGCAGAAAGTGCTGCCGAAACCAGTGCGACTCCAAAGAACACTCCTCCGACAACATTCAAGATCGGAAGATTTCCACTCAGGCCGAGCGCCCAAGCGGGAATCCAAAGTACAAATCCAAGCACAACAGCGAAAATTGGCGCGAAGATGAGCGTGGAAATTCTGGGGCGAATAAAATCACTTGCTTCGGGCAGCGACCAATTGCGCATCGACATGTCGCCAGCGCTGAGCCGACAGAGAACTCCACTGCCCCGCCCAAATGCCAGAATGCAGACAACGACAAAAAACACTGTAAAAATAGGCGCAGAAGCCCACGATGCGACTGGAACACCAACAAAGAGCGAATGTGCGGCGCCGATCGCTGCGGGGAAATCCGCACGACCAACACTTGCGATCAACGCATAGAACGATGACCGCACAGCTTCGTTCAACGCTTCGAAAGATGCTCTCGGTCGCGCTGCATCGATCATGCGCATGAGTGTTGAATATCTTGCAGGTTCGATTGGATTGGTGGTGTTGGCGCGAATCGCATCAGCCAGAAAAACTTCGAGTTCATCGAGTGATGCAGTTTGTGCATTTGCTCGCTGCTCTGGAAGCAGAACAGGAATCACAACTGCACGAACTGATTCTTGCGCATCAACCAATTGCTTTTCACGAATCGGACCAGCGAAGAGCCCTTCTGACGAAGATGTCGCAGGTGCGAATCCATCCCAGACTCTGCCAGCTGCAACGACGGTCAGCAACAGAATGAATGTCAACCCAACGCGCTTTGGGCGAAGTCCTGATGAAACTGCACCGAAGATTTTAAGAAATGGCAAGATGCTTGGCCAATCGACGGCGTCGATTCTGCTCGCAGGGCGTTGCGTGGGAGGGACGGAGGAATTTGTTGGCATTCGAGATGTCATCAACTGTGAATCATGACACAAAAGAGGCAACCATGCCCGCAAGACCAACCGCTGCCAAGATGGTCAGAAATCCAACAACCAGACGCTGTTCCATCGACCAGCGACGATTCACTTTGACAAATGTTGAAACGGGAGTCGCTTCGAATGAGAAATCCAATCCCTCCATTTGTGCGTAGGTACGCGGAATGCGCTGTGAAAAATCACAGTCGCAATCAGGGCAACGCTTGATAGTCGTTAAATCTTCACCACGCCGCCCACATGATGCGCACGTAGGAAGATGAATCCATGAAGTTTGAGGATGCTTGATCATGTTCGCCGACCTAATAAAAGTTTAGCCTCAAATTGGGAGGAGGCAAATTCCCTACCACAGAATGTCAGGGGGTAAGATCAAATCTTAATGAAGAACGATCTTATTCCGGTTCTTGACCATCTCGCCAAAGACAGTGCAAAATCGCTTGAACGACTTTTTGACTTTCTTCGGATTCCAAGCGTCAGCGCAGATCCTGCATTTAAGAGTGATGTCGCTCGTGCGGCGAATTGGATTTGCGGAGAGTTGCGAAGTGCGGGACTCAATGCCGCAGTTCGACCGACCTCTGGTCACCCGATGGTCGTTGCGAAACACGAGGGTCCGCCCGGATATGACGGACCGCGCCTTTTGTATTACGGACATTACGACGTGCAGCCTGCAGATCCGATTGAACTCTGGAAGAGCGGTGCATTCGAACCTGTGTTGGTTGATGGTCCACGCGGAAAGCGCATTGTCGCTCGAGGCGCATGCGATGACAAAGGTCAAGTGATGTCGTTCGTTGAAGCCTTTCGGGCTTGGATCAAAGTTCATGGAACTCTTCCATGCGCAGTAACGATTCTGCTTGAAGGCGAAGAAGAATCGGGAAGTGAAAGTCTCGAGCCATTCTTAGAGCAAAACAAGGCTGAATTGAAGGCGGATGCGTGCGTTGTTTCAGATACAGGAATGTGGGATATGGAAACTCCTGCGATTACCACAAGTCTGCGTGGATTGGTGTATTTAGAAATAACGATTCATGGTCCCAACAAAGATCTGCACTCGGGATTATTTGGAGGAGCTGTCCCCAATCCGATCAATGTGCTTTCTTCGATTATTGCGGCAATGCACGATTCACAACGGCGAATCACAATCCCACATTTTTATGATGATGTTGAAGAAACTTCTCCACGCGTTCGCCAGCAATGGCAGAAGATGGGATTTGACGACAATGAATTCTTGGGCAGTGTTGGATTGACAGAGTCGTTCGGCGAAGTCGATCGCACCACAATCGAGCGCACTTGGAGCCGACCGACTTGCGATGTCAATGGGATTTATGGTGGGTATATGGGCAAGGGCGCGAAGACTGTCATTGCAGCACATGCCACTGCGAAAGTTTCTTTTCGCTTGGTTGCCAATCAAAATCCACGAAAGATCATCGACTCTGTTCGAGCATTTGTCCAAGCACGATTGCCCAAGGACTGCCGAGCGGAATTCACAGAATTCGGCGTCAATCGTGCTTTTCATGTGCCAGATGGATCCATCTTCCTCGCTGCTGCCGAGCGTGCATTGACTCAGGTCTATTCGCGACCTGCAGTGTTGATTGGATCAGGCGGAAGCATTCCTGCTGTCGGCGCGATTCAGCGCATCTTGGGTGCTCCAGCATTATTGATGGGGTTTGGACTTGACGACGACTGCGTACATTCGCCGAATGAAAAATTTGAAGTCGGTTGCTTTGAAGGAGCTCAAAAAAGTCACGCAGCTTTGCTCTCTGAAGTCGGACGAATGCGTCTGTAGAAATTTTAAAATATGCAGTTAGTGCATCTGACACAAACTCTGATCTATGCGATTGCGCTTGCCATTGGAATCTCTGCAAGCGCAAGTAGAGCTGATGGACCCGTTTCGATCACACTCGAACACTTCGGAGTTGGGGGACATTTTAGACCTGGAGATATCGTCGCTGCACGCTTTCAATTGCAAGGACAAATTGATCAGCCGACTCCAATTGAGATTGCGTGGGAACTTCCAGATGGAAATGGCGACATTTCGCAAATTACTCGACAACTTGTGCTTGACCCTGGTCAACCTGTCAGCACATGGTTGTATGCGCGAATCCCACCCAAGCAAAATTTGACAGCTGCTTTAGACGAGATTTATACGGTGCGAGTGTGGGCGAAGAGTGGCGATCGACGCACTCTTGAACTTGGCTCTGCTCGAATTTCTCCAAGATCAAGTGTCAATCCGACAGTTGCAGTTCCTTTGAATGAAGACATATTTGGAGTTATTGGAAAGAGTGGCCCAATGGGTTTGGATTCGTATGCCACTCCTTCGCCGGGCGAAGGTCGCATTCACTCTATGAATGAAATCACCAAGATTGCAAGAGGAATTCGACCGCAAGATTTACCAGATCGTTGGGAGGGACTCTCGCAATTTTCTGCGCTGATTTGGACTCAAGAAAGCCCGAAGACGCTGACAAGCGACTGCGCACGAGCACTGCGCGAATGGATTGGTCGAGGAGGAATCTTTGTTGTTGTACTGCCGGAAACTGCAGAACCATGGGGCGTCATCGCTCCAATCAGTCATCCATTGACCGACCTGATGCCGGATTGGAAGGTCGAGCGAGTCGATGGTGTTCCCGTCCGCGATCTGCTGCCGGTGGTCAGTCAATCAAACCAATTACTCAATCCGAAGGCGACGATGTCTGTTACTTTTTTTGTCGAGTCAGGTAAGAGCAATGCATATGAACCGTTGATCCTCTGTCCAGTTCCACGCGATCCTCGAACTGGATTTGCAAGCCCACAGCGCGAAACACTCGATGGAAAAATCCTTGCGATCACACGATCGTTTGGACACGGACGAGTCACGGTCATTGGCTTGGATGTGGATGGGCTTTCGCGCCGTGCCCTGCAGAGCACAGCATTGCCGCGAGCAGATGTGTTTTGGAATCGCATTCTCGCGCGTCGTGCAGACACGCCTACGAATAGCGAATATCAGGAACTTCAAAAACTCAAACGACTCGTCGTGACGGCTCCCAGCTTCGTCGACTTCGGACGCGGTGATTTAGTTGACGGTGAAATCGGAATGCGAGGTGAAGCAGCAGTAGGCATTTTAGCTGCGTTTCTGCTCTTTCTTGTCTACTGGGTGATTGCCGGACCTGGTGGATTTGGTCTCTTGAAGTGGATGAACCGCGAACGACATTCTTGGGCATTCTTCGTCGCAACCGCACTCGTCTTTGGAACAGGAATCTGGATTATTGGCGGCTCGTTCTATTCAAGCCGAGTTCGTGTTCAACATTTGACAGTGCTTGATTCGATTTGGAGATCTACTGTCAATCAACCAACAAAAGATACAGCGATGTCTCGTGCGACAAGTTGGTTCAGCGCATATCTGCCGGGATATGGACAAACAAATGTATCGATTGATCCAGAGAGCGAACGACGAAATGTTTTGACTGGATGGTCGGCACCAGGCAGCATGATCAGTACATTTCCAAATCCCGCAAGATCCGCAGTTCCAATCGAAACTCCAAATTCTTTACAAGTCACAGCGCGCGCAACATCTGCGAGTTTTCAAGCGCAATGGATGGGTGTCGTTCCAAGCGACTGGGGCAAAGCACCGTTTACACCTGACCCGAAGCGTCCTCTTGAACAAACGATCGTTCCTGGTGACCCTCTGCAAGTCATGCTGACTGGATTGGTGGAACATTCACTGCCAGGACCGCTTCGAGATGTCGGAATCATCCATATCACGCCGATTCGAAATCGTCTTCCAAAACCGAACGATGCAAATGCGAAGGTGAATCTGCCATCTGACGCTCTTCCAAACATTGGACGCTTCAAGATTCTGTCGCTGTGGAAACCACATCAGCCAATCGAGATAAAAGAAATTCTCTATCCAGGCGGTCCGATGGGTGTCGATGAGAAGATCGGAGATCTTGAGAATGCCATCCAGAGTCGATATCAAGAACCATTTATCAACGACAGCCTTCGGGTTGTGAATCAATTTGGACAGAACGGTCTTGGAGGAATCAACTCCTCGGAACAACGACGACGCTTTCTAGACATGCTCGGCATATACAACATGCTGCAACCGCCTGACTATGTACAGAATCCTCCGATGGATGTCAGCGCAGTTTTCATAGAGAGAATTCTTGGAAGATCCTTCGATATTTCTGCGTGGTTTACCACTCCTTGCTTAATTTTGTGGGGGTATCTCGATGCTGCGGAATGCCCCGTTCCAATCATCATTGACGGTGAGAAGGTTCCCAGTTCAGGCCTCGTGCTGGTTCGAGTTGTTTTCCCCCTGCCTGTTGATGAAAAATTCGCAGCTCCCGAGAGAGACTAAAGTGATGCCATGTCGATGATCGAAACAGTCAATCTCACAAGAAAATATGGCGAGCTGACTGCGCTGGACAATCTGAATCTGACCATCGAAGAAGGAACTTGCTTTGGATTCATCGGACCCAATGGCGCGGGGAAGACGACCACAATCAAAATTCTTGCGACGCTGTTGAAACCAACTTGGGGCGAAGCGCGTGTAGATGGACATGTTGTCGGATATCAGAACCATCTCATACGACCGATCATCGGATATGTGCCAGATTTTCTTGGCGCGTATGACGACATGTTGGTCAGTGAATACCTTGAATTCTTTGCTGCGTGTTATGGAATTCACGGCGAGAAACGTATGCGTGTTGTGGGCGAAGTCCTCGAACTGACGGATCTTATTTCGAAGCGTGCGTCTGATGTGAATGGATTGTCACGCGGTATGCAACAGCGACTCTCCGTCGCGCGCGTTCTTCTACACGACCCCAAAGTATTGCTGATGGATGAACCTTCGAGCGGATTGGATCCGCGCGCGCGAATCGAAATGCGTGAACTCTTGAAGGAACTCCGTCGCATGGGAAAGACTATTTTGATTTCATCGCACATCCTGTTTGAATTGGCAGAACTCTGCACTGCAGTTGGTGTGATCGAACAAGGCAAACTGATTTTTTCTGGTGGGATTACTGAAATGATGGACCGTGCTGGAAGCGGCAGCATGGTGCATGTGGTGGTCGATGAACGACCGCAAGAAGCTGCTGCGTTACTGAAACAGGTTCGGGGCATTATGAAGGTGACCTTGGAACGAGAAGAAAAAGTTGTGCGAATCGATGTGACAATCGACCCAAAGAGTGGTATGCCGATCAGCGATATTCCGAGTCGTTTGATTGCACAGGGCTTTCGAGTTGCGCGCTTCTCGCACGAACCGATGAATCTTGAAACCGCGTTCATGCGCTTGACAAAGGGAATTGTTTCGTAAACTTTGGACCAAACTGGAAATGATGAAACTATGAAAGTCCTTCTCGCAGCAAGTCCAGACCGTCCCGAAACCGCTTCGATCTTGGACAAGGTCCGAACAATCGTTGCGAAGCATGCCGAGATTGTTGCTGAAATCCAAGCGGATAGCGCTGCGCTGTCTGGAAACCTTTTGTTTGATCGAATGGTCGCCGTCGGCGGTGATGGCACATTGATCGCACAATTGCGACGAATTTTGGATCGTGGAATACCGCTTGTTGGAGTGAATTCTGGCCGACTGGGATTCCTCGCGGAATTTGATCCAGCATCATTGGAAGCACAGGCCAAATCGATCTTCGGTCCCAACCCACTTGTTCGACAGCGAATGGTGATGGATGTGATGGTGAAGCGCAAAGATGGAACTATGGTCTTTCACGGAGTTGCAGTGAACGATGTTGTCGTGAGTGCGGGCTTTCCATTTCGCATGATCGAATTGCGACTTGAATTTTCAGGGAATGAAGGACCAGATGTTTCAGGTGATGGAATCATCATCGCCAGTCCAGTGGGTTCGACTGCGTACACCGTTTCCGCTGGCGGACCCATTGTGCATCCCGATGTGGAGGCATTGATCGTTACCCCAATTTGTCCGCATAGTTTGGGTTTTCGCCCGATTGTGGTTCCAAGTCATCTTGATATTTCCGTTCGCGTCGAACGTGCGAATGACGGAACGGCATTGATGCTTGATGGTCAAACAAATATTCGATTGGCTGTCGGCGACATCATTCAAGTTGGCCGACATCAATCGATGGCGCGATTGGTTGGCAATCCCGAAGTGACATACTGGCAGCAATTGCTTTCCAAGATGCGCTGGGCAGCACCACCAACATATCGAGACCGCGGGGCTTAAGAAAAGGTCATGTACGGCTTTTATTCAGCACGCATGCCTCTGAGTTGGCGCTCGTGAAATCTTGAGAGTGTTGCCATCGAACATATTGCGCCAATGAGCGCGCACAACATGTCCCATTGAGCATCCCATGGATCGCCTTGCGAACCGAGGAATGCATCTGCGGATGCGCCGAGTGCAATAGCGGACCACCATTCGATCATCTCGAAGAATGCACTGAATGCGAGCGCAGATGCAACGCAGAGAAATACAAGCCAGCGACCTGGTTGAAGCGGCGATGTTCTTCGCAGAAGTTCGCGTGCAATCAGGGCGGGAACGAATCCTTGAGCGAAATGTCCCAGACGGTCATAGTCATTGCGTGCGAGATCAAACCACTCCTGCGCCCAAAGTCCGATGGGGACTTTTTCGTATGTGTAATGCCCGCCGACAACCAAGATGACTGCGTGAATGGTCAATAGCAGAAGTAGGATGTCGGTGATTCCATGCCGTCGAGACAGCCAGATAATTATTGGAAGACCCACAAGCACCCACGAAACTTCCAACCACCATGTCAACCAATCCAATGGATGAATTGCTGACCACGCGAGTGTTGTGATCACGATGACCGCCAAAAATGCGCCAAAGTATCGATGCGCAGTTTTCGCAGAGTTTCTTGGTGCGGCGACAGCCATCAGCGGAAAAGTATCAGGTCTGCAAATCTCGGCGCAATTGCTTGATTGCGCCGAATATGCGATTTACCGCTACATTTTCGGCCATGATTGATATCAAGGCATTTCGAGAGAACCCCGAAAGATTTGTGCGCGGCGCAGCCGAAAAGCGAATGACAGTCGACTTCCCCCGATTGACTGCACTTGATGAACAACGGCGAAGTATTTTGACCGATCTTGAAGTGAAGCGCGCGGAACAAAATCGACTGAGTAAAGAAACTGGACCTCAGATGGGAAAGTTGAAAGGTCAACTGAAAACTGCTGCTGAAGGGGATCGTGCGAAAATCCAAGCACAACTTGCTGAATTGGAAGCAACGCCCGTCCGACTGAAGAACGAAGTCATTGTGTTAGAGCGTTTGCTTGCTGATGTCGAACCTGCTTGGCATGAACTTCTGCTGACTGTTCCGCAACCGCCCGCGGATGATGTACCTAAGGGTGCTGGCAGTGATGACAATGTTGAAATTCGCAGATGGAATCCAAAGGGCTTTGATGTGACGATTCCATTTGCAAAGAATCGTGGATTCAAGCCGCGAACGCATCAAGAATTGGTGCGCACACTCGGTTTGGTTGACTTTGAACGCGGCGTCAAGATGTCGGGAACACGACACTATGTGTTGACCGGACTTGGAATGAGATTGCATCATGCGGTCATCCGATATGCGCTTGATTTTATGGCAGATCAGCGAGGTTTTCAGCCAATGGGAGTTCCTGTGATTGTGCGTGAAGAATGCATGATTGGAACTGGCTTCTTTCCCGCTGGCCGAGAGCAGGCGTATCACCTTGAAGAATCCAAGCGCGGAAGCAATCACGATTTGTTTCTGACGGGAACAGGAGAAGTTGGATTGATGGGGCTGCATGCCGACGAAATCATTCCGATGGAATCATTGCCGTTGAAATATGTCACAGCATCGACATGCTTTCGCCGCGAAGCTGGCGCAGCCGGCAAAGACACTGCAGGTTTGTATCGCATTCATCAATTCGACAAAGTCGAGCAAGTCGTGGTCTGCAAAGCGGACGATACGGAAAGCCGCGCGTGGCATAAGACAATGTTGGAGTCAGTCGAGATGATCTTGCAATCGCTGGATTTGCCATATCGATTATTGCAATGTTGCACTGGTGATCTAGGAGTGAAGAACGAGGACATGATCGATGTCGAATCGTGGATGCCTGGACGTGGAGAGATTGGAACTGATGGAAGTCCAACTGGTGCGTATGGCGAAACGCATTCAGCGAGCAGACTGGCAGACTTTCAATGTCGCAGATTGAACTTGCGATACAAAGATGAACAAGGGCGACCAACATTTGCCTATGCGCTGAACAACACTGTTGTTGCGAGCCCGAGAATTCTGATCCCACTGCTTGAAATGCACCAAAATTCCGATGGATCTGTGACGATTCCAGCCCCTTTGCGTTCTCATATGGGTGGACGAGAGCGAATCGAGCCTAAGGCTTCGTGAGGGCGAGTTTCGCAAAGGTTGCATCTGCGAAACGAATCAAATTTGAGACTTAAGGTCGACCGCCAGTATTCACAATCGGATATGGACTGAGAGTCGAAGGCTTATTCATCAACCAGAATCGCGCCCAGTCATCTTGGACTTGGCGAAGATTCACATCTCCAACTGTAGTTGAGTTCATGTACGCCTCATTGATTGACTCAGATGTTCCAGCGAGTTCTGGAGTTTCATCTCGACCAATGACCACAGCATTTGCACAGTAGGACTTGTTGCATTCTTCGTTCATCTCACGCAGTTTTCGATAGGTCGCATCAGAATACGCACTGCTTCCATCTGAATTTACAGCTTGATCCGAGAGTTCTTTTCTGAAAAGGAAGAGAGATTCGCGAGTTGCTGGATCGAGATATGCCATTCTCCAGTCGGTTGCCTTCAGCGTTGTCCAGTCTGACGGAAGGTCCTTTGAAACTTTAGCAAGAGGAACTGAATTCCGTTCATTTGGTGTTTGGCAGGCAGTAGAGCCCACGATAAAGCATACGCTCACAACGATGGTTGTGAGACCAATCGATTTGCGGGCAGAGGATGCGAAAGATTGAAAGATAGAGGTTGGTCTGGGTTGCATGGGATGTCGACTCAAATTTTTGTGCAAGAAGATCACTGGTGATGCGTAAAAAATGATGGTAATTCTGACTCGAGACAATGTCAACAATACAAAATTGCGTATTTCAAGATGGGTGTTCTCATTGAAACTGACGGCTTTTCGTCTTCCTATTTCATTGAGTCGATCGGGTCGTGCAACAATTCGCCCATGTCCCCGTCGGGATTTGAAAGTTGAGCAAGCAGATTGTTCAATCCGCGTCTGCGATTGTGAGATCATTTCATTGATGCGATCCAACGCATAGTTTTCTCTGCGAGGCGATCAAGTGCAACGACTGAAAGTTCGATGTGCTCTTCCTTGGTGTCCTCGATCTTATTGTGACTAATTCCGTGAAGACTTTGGACAAATATCATGGATGTTGGAATGCCTGCAAGTGAAACTTCTGCGGCGTCATGCAAAGGTCCCGAAGGAAGGCGCAGACATTTGCCACAGGTTTCTTGGATGGACTCTTCGCACAAATCAATAAGCTGCACATCGAAAAGAATTGGATCAATTTGCCAAAGACGTTCCCAATGAACGGTCACATTGCATTCGCGCGCAAAACGTTCGCTTGCGGATTTCGCATCGGCGAACATTGCGGCGAGCCCTGCTGGATCAAGATGACGTTGATCGAGTGTGACTCGACATTCTTCGACGACACTTGTCACGATTCCGGGTTTGGTCGTGCACGACCCGATAGTGCAAACACCACCATGGCGGTTGGCGATTTCGTAAATCTCTGGACTCATTCTTGCGGCAGCGAGGAATGCATCACGCCGACGATTCATTGGAGTACTCCCAGAATGGGCAGCTTGTCCAGTGAATGTGATTGCATGGCGTTCAACGCCGAATGTTCCAAGGACAGCGCCTAGAGCAAGTTCTTTATCAAGGAGAACTGGCCCCTGCTCGATATGCAATTCCAAATATGCGGCAGCGTTCTTCAATTCTGCGCCAGAATCCTTGACCTTTTCGAAATCGATTCCGACTGCTTGCAACGCGGCGGGAAGTTCGATTCCATCTTTATCTTTTAGATTGCGTGCCTCGTTCATGTCCAGAGTGCCAGCGCATGCTGATGAACCAAAAAGACTCTTGCCGAATCGCGCACCTTCTTCATCAGCCCAATCAACAAGACGAATAGTGATTGGTGGCTTGCCTTTATATTGTTGATGAAGCCTGCGAAGGATTTCGAGTCCAGCCAAGAGATTCAAACATCCATCAAGCCAACCGCCGTTTGGAACCGAATCGATATGCCCGCCGATGAGAAGTTCGTGCTTGGATTCGCCCGGGAGAGTCGCCCAAAAATTCCCAGCTGCATCGCGATGATTTTCAATTGGGATCTCGTCGCATTTCGCCTTGAGCCACGAACGAGCAGATGACCACATTGGCGTGAATGCGACTCGCTGCGCCCCATCTTGATCGCCAGTCAGTTGTCGGAGTTCTTTTAAGTCTTTGATGACTCGTGCGGAGTTGAGTGATGCCATCGGGATAGTGTCCCCCACTTTCTCGGATTCGTCGAGGGCTACTAAATTTTGCTGCTCGATTCCGTGGCTCGATTCCGTGGCTCGAAATTCTGTCGCGCGTCTGTTTGCGTTCCCAGCCGTTGGAAAGTTCTCTCGGGCGAGTTCCGCAGGCGGCCGACGGCACTTGCAATAAAATGTAGTAAACCGGATCGTGTCGGTCGCCGAGGACTGTTTGAGTCCCGAGAGGACTTTTCACGGCTGACCACTTATGCAATTCCGTGGCTCGATTCCCTGGCTCGATTCCCTGGCTCGATTCCGTGGCTCGATTCCGTGGCTCGATTCCGTGGCTCGATTCCGTGGCGTTACCATTCATAGAGAATGACTCTCAAGCCAATTCTCACTGCAGACGAAGCGAGCGCAAACATGGCAGACATTCAGCTTCCGATGCGCCAAATGGAAGCGCGCGTGGAAGCCAATCGATGTCTCTACTGCTTTGACGCGCCGTGCATTCACGCCTGCCCAACAGGAATTGATGTACCAGCTTTCATCCGCAAGATCGCAAGCGGAAACGAAATTGGCGCAGCGAAAACAATTCTGGAGGCGAATATCTTGGGGGCATCTTGCGCACGAATTTGTCCAACAAAAGTTCTCTGTGAAGGTGCGTGCGTCTTGCACGACCGCGACGAAAAGCCCATTGAAATCGGACGACTGCAAAGACACGCAACGGATTTCATCAACGACCGCGGAATTCATGTGCTCAAGCCGCCTGCGAAAACCAATGGGAAAAAAGTCGCAGTTGTTGGATCGGGACCTGCGGGTCTTGGATGTGCGGCTGAACTTGCGCAACTTGGATATGCAGTGACCATTTTCGAGAAATCAAAGTTGCCTGGCGGATTGAATACGTATGGAATTGCGTTTTACAAATTGAAGCCGCAGCTGAGCCTTGATGAAGCAGAACTTGTCAAAGATCTTGGAGTTGAAATTCGCTGCGGTGTGGAAATTGGACGCGATATCACAGGCGCAGAATTGCAACGCGATTTCCAAGCGGTGTTTTTAGGGCTTGGACTTGGCAACGGTAATCAACTGGGACTTCCTGGAGAAAATCTTCCAGAAGTTCTTGACGCTTTGGATTTCATCGAGCAGATTCATACTGATCCACTGCATGAGATTCATGTGGGGCATCACGTTGTAGTCATTGGTGGCGGAAATACTGCAGTTGATGCTGCGACGCAGTCTGTTCGATTGGGCGCGAAGCGAGTCACGATGGTCTATCGCCGAGGCGAGTCACAAATGTCTGCGTATGAATTTGAATACGAAAAGGCGAAGCATGACTCTGTTCACTTTCAGTTTGATTCGATGCCGATTGGCGTTGTCGATGTTCAAGGTCATGTTGCTGGGATTCGCCTTGCACGAACACGAATGACCGCCGACGGAAAATTGGAAATGATTCCAGGTTCAGAGTTCACCCAAGAGTGCGACATGATCCTCAAAGCAGTCGGTCAGGAAAAGCGAATCGAGATGGTGCGCAAGATTTTCCCAGATCTCGCCGTTGCCGACAACGGCGTTGTCGCACGCGATCCACTGACTGGCGCAACGAACATCGCGCATATCTTCGTTGGTGGCGACTGTGCCAATGGAGGCCGCGAGGTTGTGAATGCCGTTGGAGAGGGGAAAAAAGCTGCTCATGGAATTCACACATTTCTTGCGGGCGAGTATGCGACATTACCGACGCAACCTTCACGCGTTGGCGTTGATGGAGGCGCAACTGGATGCGGACTGCACAACCCAATTCGAGCGCACGAATTAGAAGAACAATGGCGTGCGAATCGAGCTACGAAGAATGGAGGAACAAGCCGTGGCTGATCTTTCCGTCAATTTTGCTGGAATTCGATCGCCAAATCCATTCTGGGTTGCGTCAGGTCCGCCATCGAATACGGCGTATCAAACTCACCGCGCATTCGAGGCTGGCTGGGGTGGTTTGGTTTGGAAAACAATTGGAACGCCGATTGTAAATGTCTCTTCGCGATATTCCGCGCTTGATATCGGCGGTCAGCGAATGGTTGGATTTAATAATATTGAGCTGATTTCAGACCGTTCTCCTGAAGTGAACTTTCGAGAGATCGCTGAAGTGAAAAAGCGTTGGCCACATCACGCTGTCATTGCATCGCTGATGTGCGAATCGCGCGAACAGTGGCATGATTTCGTGCGTCGCTCAATGGATGCTGGGGCAGATGGAATTGAATTGAATTATGGATGTCCCCACGGGATGTGTGAGCGCGGCATGGGATCTGCGGTTGGACAACAACCTCTTGTCGCCGAACGCATCACAAGCTGGGTGATGGAAGTCGCGAAGATTCCTGTCATCGTCAAGTTGACACCGAATATCACGGACATCACTGCAGCCGCGCGCGCAGCGAAGCGCGCAGGCGCGAATGCGATCTCGCTGATCAACACGATCAACTCGATCACAAATGTCAATTTGGATACTTTCACTTCAGAACCTGCGGTGCGGGGAATGAGTTCGCATGGTGGATATTGCGGACCAGCTGTGAAGCCAATCGCATTGAATATGGTGCAAAGTTGTGCGGCGGATCCTGATGTTCGGATGCCGATTTCTGGGATTGGGGGAATTTCGAATTGGCGCGATGCCGCTGAATTTATGGCGTTTGGCGCTGGAACTGTGCAAGTTTGTACGGCGATTATGCATCATGGATTTCGAATCGTCGACGACATGATCGAAGGATTGAATGCATATCTTGACGAAAAGAAAATGCGTCGCATTGACGATCTCTGTGGACGAGCAGTCGCCAATGTGACCACATGGGAAAATCTCGATCTGAATTTCAGGCAAGTTGCGCGGATCAATCACGACACTTGTATTGGGTGCAATCTCTGTTACATCGCATGCGAAGATGGAGCGCATCAATGCATTGACCTTTTACATCCCGATTCGCTTGGGCTCGATCTTGGACCTGGTCGCGTTGCTCACAAGCATGTGCCGAAAGTTCGTGAAGATGATTGCGTTGGATGTAATCTCTGCACACTAGTCTGCCCAGTTGATCAATGCATCAAGATGGTCGAGGTTCCAACTGGAAAACCTCCAATGACTTGGAGCGACTATCAAGCCAAAGTTGCCAGCGGAGAGATGAAACCCATTCCGCCGCATCATTAAGTAGCGGCAACGCGTTGAGTGAACTTCGCAAAGAAATCTAGACCGCAAGTGATGCGTTGCATCGCAATCGTTCGAGAGAGAGTCCGCCAACGACAACGCAAGTCACTGCAGAATGAGCCAAAATCCAAGGGATTGCTGATGCAGGATCAAGTCTTCCACTTGCGAGTGGTTTCTTGACAAAGATCGCCTT
>CAMBWI010000038.1 GCA_945871445.1 Singulisphaera sp. GP187
TCGGTCTTGCGGTTGACATATGCACGATTCGCTTCGATCCATGATCGGTATCGCAAGTCCGCATCGCTATCGATTGTGGCGACCACAACATTTCGCGCAGTGTCGTCACGAAATGGCTTTGCAGAAACAAGCAGAGTGACTGTCTTGCCACCAAGACCAACAAACGCAGCCCACGGTGCCTTCTTCAAGTCGATCGATGTTCCATTGACAGCGAGAATAAATTCGCCTTCCTTTATGTTGACTCCAGGTGAACGCAGTGGATTTCGCGAGTCAGATTCCCACGGTGCACCTTCATAAATTCGCTTGATTTGATATGCGCTTGCAGTCGTTCCATCAGGCGCAGGAGCAGAGCCGATATCAAAGTCAACGCCAAGTAATCCGATGTTGGTTGTCGGACTTCCTTCGACATCGCCGCCGTTGTAATACGCATGGCCAACATTCAACTCAGAGATCATCTCTGAAATGATGAATGAAACATCTTCACGACTATTGGCATCGTCAACAAGTGCGATGTATCGAGCGCGGATCGCAGGCCAATCGACTCGATGCATATTTGGGTCGTAGAAGAAGTCTCGGAAGATGAGCCATGCATCGCCAACCATTTGTCGCCATTCTGTGCGTGGATCTATCTCGACCATCATCGGTTTCGTGACGACTGGTTTGGAAGTTCCGCCCGCTGAAGCATCCACGATGCGTGCGTTCGCACCTTCTGGGACGAGAATCTTTTTCCCATCTGCGCTGATAGCAAATCCGCCGCCAGTGGTGACAGCTTTTTCAGTGGGTTTCTTTTCGCGAGCATCGATGATCTTGATTCCGCCATTGTCGCCGCGGCGTGTATAAATCAGATTGCCTTTGTCGTTCACGGCAAGACTTCCAAATGCACCTCGGGTTACTCCGGGAATTCGAACAGCTCGAGATTCGATGTTTTCAAACTCAATTGCAAATCCCTTGCGCTTTGGTTTTTCTGGAGTCGCAGTGGAGGGATCTGTCTTGATATCTGTTGCAACAACAGGAGGTGTCGTTGCTGGATCGGGCTTCGCATCATCTGGCTTCGCATCTTCGGGTTTCGCATCATCATCATCATCCGCAGGCTTTGGATCTTCAGGCTTTGGATCTTCGGGCTTTGGGTCTTCGGGCTTTGGATCTTCAGGCTTTGGATCTTCGGGCTTTGGGTCTTCGGGCTTTGGGTCTTCGGGCTGTGGGTCTTCAGGCTTTGCGTCTTCGGGTTTTGCGTCTTCAGGCTTTGCGTCTTCAGGCTTTGCACCCTTCGCGACCTTTGCCTTCTTCTCGACTACAGGAACTTCTTCGTCGCTCTCTGTCGTTTGCCAAGCAGCCTTCACGCTCGAACGCAAAGGAATTGCAAGCAATACTTCTGAATTGTCATAAATCCAAGTGGAATCCATCGATCCATATTTTGGTGTGAATTCCTGATCGCTCGAGTAATAGAGCCACTCTCCAGCGCGATCGAATATCGGCAAAGTGCTGGCAAATGCAGGCGAAGTCACTTCATGTTTTTCGCCAGACTCCACGTCATAGATCACAATTTGTGTCGATCGTCCAGATGGATCAGATTTGGCATATGTGATCCAGGACGAGTCGTGACTCCACTTAAGCCGCGGAGCACTATCGTCCCACTCTTCACGTTCAATGAGTTTTTCTTCGCCACTTGCAACATCGACCACGAAGATGGAATTCGTCAATCCGGCGTATGTGATTTTCTTCGAATCAGGGCTCCAATTCAGATCCGATTTATAAATTCCATTTGTCTGAGTCAGTCTTCGCTTCGACCCGCTTCCGTCCGCAGCCATAATGAAAATCTCGTAACCGTTTTCAGTGGAATCATCGAAGAAAGCAATAGACTTTCCATCAGGACTCCAGGTTGGTTCGCGTTCTGCGATGGCACTGCTACGAGTCAAGTTGCGAGGTATGCCATTTTCTGCTGGAAGAGTCCAGATATCACCACGAGCTGCAACAATTGCACGCTTTCCTGATGGTGAAACATCCCAACCATCAATAAACGTACTCGCGTCAATTGTCTGCGGACGCAATTTTGTGCGCGCTCCTGGAATCTTGACTTCGACAGTTCGTGATTCGCGTGTCGCAAGATTGAGCACCATCAAATTTGCACCATTCTGAAAGACGATCTCACCTTTCGAAGCATCGTCGGGTCCGATCGATGGCCACTTGATATCAAAGTCCGCAAACTTCGTGATTTGTCGTCGGTTGCCGCCTTGTGCATCGCATGACCAAATATTCAATCGATGTTCCGGACCCGCATCGGATAAATAATAGAGCGTGTCACCATGCCACATTGGAATCGTGTCAGTTCCCTCCCATTGTGTTACTCGCTTTGCTGTGCTGTTCGTAAGGTCATAGACCCAAATGTCCGTTGCCATTCCGCCGCGATATCTTTTCCATGTTCGAGTGTCTGTTGAATGAGGTGTGTATGCAAGAAACTTTCCATTCGCACTCAAAGTTGGATTCGCACCGTATGGTGTTGGGAACTCCGTTGGTAATCCGCCATCTGCAGAAACAGCAAAAATCTGCGGGGCGCGTGGATATGTTCCCATACCAGTTGCACTGAACAAGATTCGACCATCACTCATCCAATCAGCAGGAATTTCTCCACTTGGGTGATATGTCACGCGCTTGGGAATGCCACCATCAATTGGAGTGACATAAATATCTCGGTTACCTTCATAGTTTCCAAGAAATGCGATGGACTTTCCATCTGGAGAAAACCGAGCAAAAATTTCTGCGCCAGGAGGATCCGCAACGGGTTGTGCTGTGCCACCATTTTTGTCGACGGTCCAGAGTCCATTTGCATACGAGAAGACAATTCGACTCTGACTGATGTCTGGATAGCGCAGCATTGTCGCATTCGGCGGTGCATCTTGGCTGGCTTGAAATGGAATGAATGCGAGAAGGCAGACGATTGGAATTTGGAAAATCATTCTGAGAATCTTTCGAAAAGTATCAAACACTCACGACGCAAGTATGTGCCCAGCGAATCAAAAAACAACGGTGGGGGTGGGATTCGAACCCACGATGCCCTTGCAGGCATACCGGATTTCAAGTCAGGCGCGTTCGACCACTCTGCCACCCCACCAGGGGGAGATGAATCGTAGCGATTTTTAGGCAGAGGAGGGTGGCAGCGGAGCACAAATTGCGATCAGTTTTTCGCGAACGACAGGCTTGAGCAAATAGTCATCGCATCCTGCCTCGATGCATCGGTCTCTATCATTTTTCGCTGCATTTCCTGTCAAAGCAACAATTCGTCCCCGATATCCACTTGCCCGCAATTCTCGAGCAGTCGCATAGCCGTCCATTTCTGGCATCTGCATATCCAACAAGATGACATCAAACTCGCGTTGTGAACCGGCAAGAACTATGGCGGCGATAGCAGTGCGACCATCTTCTGCAACTTCAATCTCTGCGCCAGATCTACGCAAGATCATTGAGACAAGTCGTCGATTATCAACACTGTCATCGACTAGAAGAATTCGTCTGCCTTCAAGGCGAATAATAGGACGCTCAATTTCAGATCCAGCGTTTGTTTCTTCGACATAGCTCGTTGCCAATGGCGCTTGAAAGGAGAATGTGAACGAACTTCCTTGATTCATTTTTGATCGAACGGTGATTGCGCCGTTGAGTAATCGTGCGAGCCTTTGAGAAATTGCGAGTCCTAACCCAGTTCCGCCAAATCTGCGAGCGGTGCTGGAATTTCCTTGCTCAAAACTTTGGAAGAGCACCTTGATGTGCTCTTCCAAGATTCCGATTCCAGTGTCTCGCACTTCAATCTCAGCCAGGAGTTCATTTTCTTCGATAGATCCACGCAAAAGTACAGTCACGCTTCCGCGCTCTGTAAATTTGAGAGCATTTCCAATCAAATTGACCAGTATTTGCCGGACGCGCAATGGATCCGTGCGCACAATCCGATCAATATCATCGCCTTCTTTGATCACAGTGAGTTTGAGCGACCGTTCCTTCGCTCGCAGTTGCATAAGTTGAATGACTTCATCGACGATTTCCACCAGTCGCACTTCGAGCATTTCGATTTTCAGTTGTCCAGCTTCGATTTTTGAAATGTCCAGAATGTCATTGAGCACTTCAAGCAAATGCTGCCCATTTCTTTTTACTGTTTGAGCAAATTCGATTCGCTCAGATTCGCTGGTGGTTCCGTCTGACAAGAGATCCGCATATCCCAAAATCGCAGTCATCGGTGTTCGGATTTCGTGGCTGACATTTGCCAAGAAGGAACTCTTCATATTGTTTGCACGATCAGCAATTTTTCGAGCGTGATCGAGAGCACGCATTGCTGATTCGCGTTCAGTGACATCGACTGCGACAAAGAGATATCCCAAGAGATTTCCATTGGAATCTTTCCAAGGATTCGCAGCAAGGTTCATTCGGCGTTGTCCACTATCGGGCCGTTTCCATGTCCAATCCCTTTCGTGAGCACGTTGACTGGTCGCCAATATTGCAAGTGCTGCAAATGAACTTTCCTTTGGTGTTGGGGAGATGATTTCGTTTAATTCATCACGATCAAAAAGGCACGAAGCATCAAGTTTGCCCAGCACATTCGCAGCCTCCCACCCCGAGAGTCGCTCTGCTGCATGATTGAAAATCGTGATAAGACCCGAAGGATCAGTCGCAACAATTGCGACTTGTTTTGCACCTTCAATAAGTTGTTCCAATCTACTTCTATCAATCACAGAAAGATTGGCTCGGTGTGCGGAAGCTTGAGCGAAGAACAATGTCAATCCAAGCAGAATTGATGCGGTCAAACAGAGTCCAAGAAGTAACTTGGAATAATTTGCAGATAAATCTTTCGAAAGAGCAAGTGTCTGCTGCAGTCTGATTTCGAGCGAGTCTCCACCGACTGCAAACTCCTGACCATTCCCAAGGATGTTCGCCCCCGAGTTATCGCCTCGTTCGCAAAGAAAATTGTTACGCAGATAGATCTCTGACTGAAATCCATCTGCAAAAGTTTTTTCGATGAGATCCATCATCTTTCCGATGTTTACAAGCATGGCATATCCACTTTTTACATCTAAACCAGGTGGAGCAATCATTAAGAGCGTCTCTTGCTTCGCGTCGAGTTCAATGCTGCGATCAATGATCACTTGATCTACCTTTTTCGCCCTTTCGAGGGATGTAGGGTCGACCTTTATATTTGAGATGTACAACTTATTTTGGTTAGAAAAATCGCCTGAAATTTGCACCCAAGTTATGTTGCTGTCCCCTTGCAACCAACCGATAGCAATGATCGCTTCATTTGATTTGAGAATGTCCTTTGCATCATTGAAAACTGTCACGCGATTGGATTCCGTGAACTGTGGAGAATCTTGAGCAAAATCTTTGAAATCATTTGTGATCTGGTCGAATTTATAGCCGGCTACAAATTTGACGATCTTGTTGATCTCTGTCACATTTTGCTCATTTCTTTGGACATTCATTCGTTCGTAATGACCGGAAGAATTCCACGCACAGAAAGAGAGAGCGATACAGATCACACTTACAGAGAGACCGATCCAATTTGGCATCCGTAGGCTTCGAATTGGAGCATCAATCCAAGCACGGATCAGGAGCGCAAAACCAGCTGTTGCAAAAACAAATTTCGTATATGAATCGATGTCTGCCAGCTTGTCGGTGATTCGGATGTCAAATTCTGGTATCGCGGGGGCAAGCGCAGAAAACAGCATTAAGCCTAGTAAGGCGCTCGATGGAAGCGCGACAATCCAACGTCCAGCCGTTGTGCGTCGAGTGGTTGCTACGCAGGCAATCGCAAGCAGTACCAGTGCGGCATACAGCCCCCGACTGGCAATTGTGTTTGGAATGAGAATTCCCAAGCATCCTGCGACTAAAAATAAAATGGAGAGCGACTGCGAGACAAATTTCCACCAACGCCGTGCCGGCAGCGCAACGATCATTGCGCTCAGAATCAAAAGACTTGCAGCGCCACCGAAAACAAACTCCGATTCCATTCCCTTGTAAGAACTTTCAATGGCTCGAAGCACGAAAAATCCAATACTGCCTAAAGTCACCACTCCAGCACTCAAGAGAGAGAGAGAGAGTGATGTTCGATTCATACTTTCTGGTTATCCTTGCTAGTAAAAGTTGTTTCTACTGAGGTCGTCTTCGTTGCGGTTGATGCAAACTGCGAGATGAGTTGCGCAACCATTGCGGTCCAACCAGTTTGATGCGAAGCGCCACATCCGCGGCCAGTGTTTCCTTCGAAATACTCGCTAAAGAGGATGTGCTCAGAGAAGTTTGGATCTTCTTGCATCTTGTGATGATCACCAAGCGATGGACGCCGACCTTTGTCATCCTTGCGAAAGAGGTTGATGAGTCGATTGGCGACTTCTTTCGCGGCGTCTGCGAGAGTGATTAAATTTTTCGAACCTGTGGGGCATTCAATCTTGAAATCATCGCCATAATACTCGTGAAATCGAAGCAAACTTTCGATGATCAGATAATTGACTGGGAACCAAATCGGACCTCGCCAATTACTATTTCCACCAAATGCACTCGTTGCACTTTCTCCAGGGCAATAACGCACGGACAAACTTTTCCCATCGTGCCAAAAAACATATGGGTCATTTTCAAGCGTGCGCGACATTGATCGGATGCCAAACTCTGAAAGGAATTGGCTTTCGTCCAGCATGCGACGAATCAAACATTTCATTCGGTGGCCGCGCAGAAGCGAAAAGAGCCTCTGATCACCTTTGCCGGCTTGATTCCAGTGAGAGACCAGACTTGCTAAATCTGGTCGAGTTTCAAATACTAATTCGATGCCTTCTTTGAAGAGTGGAAGTCGAGTGAGGCGTTCAGGATTTATCACATGTACTGCCGTCAGAGGCAAAAGACCGACGATCGATTGGACACGCATCGGCATTGTTTCGCCAGAGGGAAAGCGAAGTCGGTCGTAATAAAATTTATCCACATCATCCCAAAGACCTTCGCCAGTTCCTGCGAAATCGGCCATCGCAGAGGCAATCTCCAGAAAGTGCATGAAGAACTTCATTGCCATGTCTTGATAAATGCCGTCGTGGAATGAGAGCTCAGTCGAAATACGCATCATGTTCAGCGCAAACATTCCCATCCACGCCGTGCCATCCGCCTGTTGCAGAACTGCGCCCGATGGCAAGTCCGCACTTCGATCGAATACGCCCACATTGTCAAGACCCAAGAATCCGCCAGCGAACAAATTGCGTCCATCAGCATCTTTGCGATTGACCCACCAAGTGAAATTTAATAACAAGCGATGGAAAATCTGGCGCAAGAATCCGTCGTCGGACTTTCCGGTTTGTTCTCGATCAATCTCGTACACACGCAACGCAGCCCATGCGTGCACTGGAGGATTGACGTCGCCAAATGCCCATTCATACGCTGGAATCTGCCCATTTGGATGCATCGATCGATCGATCATGAGGTGGGTGAGTTGCTTCTTCGCCTCCTCTGCATCGATCTCCGCCAATGCCACACAGTGGAAAGCAAGATCCCACGATGCATACCACGGATATTCCCAAGAGTCTGGCATGCAGAAGACAAAGTGATTGTCCAAGTGCTGCCAATCCCTGTTGCGCTCTGTCTTTCGTGATGTAGGCGGTGGAGGCATCGCAGAATCGCCAGCGAGCCATTTTCGAACATCATAAATATATGTTTGTTGACTCCACAGCAGTCCACTCCAAGCTTGTCGCTGAATCTTTCGCAGCTCTGGGTCAGCGATCAGCGTTTGTTTCTGCGAATAAAATTCGTCCGCTTCTGATTTGCGTTTTGCCATGACCGCGTCGAAGTCGGCAAATCCGACTTTCGCCGCCGAGGGACTGAGGCGAATGCGAACGACCTTTGATTGACCAGCTGCAATTTCAAGAACATAATGAGCCGACATCTTTGTGCCAGTTTTGGCTGGATTGACGGTGTTTACAGCCTTGTTGACGATGAGATCATTGATCCCGTCTTTGAAAAATTTTCCGTTGCGCTGCAATTCATTCAGTCGCTCCACATTCGTTTCGTTTTCACAAAACAGCAACTCGGGCGTGCCTTCGCATTGCACTTTCATTGGCTCCATCTCGAAATGCGTGATGTCGATCTGGGAACCAGCAGCGCTCTTCTTCTCTGTCATGACAGGGCGATCGGTGCTATTTGTCCAAGTCCATGTATTGCGAAAGAGTGCAGTCGGCAGAACATGAATCGTTGCGGTGTCTGGCCCTCGATTGCAAACCTCAATGCGCATCAGAATGTCTGCTGTGTCCGCCTTCGCATAATCAACGAAGACATCGAAGTATCGATTGTCGTCGAAGATTCCAGTGTCGATCAATTCGAACTCACGTTCTAGTTTGCTTCGAGAGCCATTCACCCGCACAAGTTCGGCGTATGGAAATTCGCGTTGCGGGTATTTATAGAGCATTCGTTGCCATGCTCCGCTTGGGACCGCATCGAGAAACCAATAGTTTTCCTTGACATCTTCGCCATGATTGCCTTGTTCATTCGTCAGTCCGAAATAGCGCTCTTTGAGAATGGGATCCTGTCCATTCCAAAGCGCCAATGAAAGACAAAGCAATTGTTTTTGATCGCAGAACCCAGCGATTCCATCTTCGCCCCAGCGATAGGCGCGACTGCGCGCTTCGTCATGTGAGAAGTACGTCCATGCGGATCCATCTGCGGAATAATCCTCTCGGACTGTTCCCCATTGCCGGTCGGATAAAAATGGTCCGAAGTCCCTCCAATTCGCGCGACCTGCATGCAGATCATGGATTCGAGCCCGTTCGGCGTTTGTAGAGGAATTTTTTTCGGGAGTCATTGCCATTTTGCTTGCTTGTGCTTGTTGATCACTTATGACTTCAGCGTACTTGCGGAAGTTCTGTTGGTTGTTCGCACCCATTCCATCAATTCAAGCAACGCAGCGACACTCCAAGCTTGTGCGAAACATCCCTGAGGTTGGTGTGGTGGATCGCCACTGAAAATTTCGCTGACGGAACCCAGTCCCGCCTCGCGCAGATGATTCACAAACGGAAAGAGAAAATCTTGGATTGCTTGCGCATCTTTATAAACGCCAAAGTGAGTTCGAACCATTGGCATAAAGAGCCACGGCCAGACAGTTCCTTGGTGATACGCAGCATCGCGTGATGCGGTATCGCCGCCATAATTACCGCAATATGCGGTCTCGCTTGGACTGAGTGTTCGAAGTCCCTGTGGTGTCCAGAGTTGAGCCATGCACAGATCGATCGTTGCTTTGCGTTGTCCTTGCGGCAAGAGTCCTTGGTCGACTGCTGATGCGAAGAGTTGATTTGGGCGCAGTAAATTCTCGGATCCATTTGGTCCATCAATGACGTCGAGACAACAAGATCGATCATGATTCCAGAATGCTCCAAATGAATTTTGAACGCGCGCTGCGGCTTTCTCGAACGCATCAGTTGGTTGCTTCAATACTGCTCCGAGGGTTTTCATTGCCATCAATGCTTCAAACCAGAATGCGTTGATCTCTACAGGCTTGCCTTGTCGTGGAGTGATCACTCGATCCCCGACTTTCGCATCCATCCAAGTCAGTTGAATGCCAGTTTCTCCAGCACGCACGAGTCCATCTTTCGGGTCCACGCAAATTCCATGGCGTGTTCCCTTGGTATATGCCTCGATGATCGATTTCAATCCAGGCCACATTTCTGCAAGCCACTTGGCGTCATTTCCTGCAGCGAAAACTTTTTCTGCTGCGATGATCATCAGGAGTGGCGCATCAACGCTGTTGTATTCCAGCACGTCTCCATCATGATCAGGGAAACGATTTGGCAGCATGCCACCATCGAGATAATCACCGTATGTCAAGAGCAATGTCTGTGCTTCGGCAACCCTGCGAGTTGCCAGCAACAGTCCAGCAACAGAAATCATTGCGTCACGGCTCCAATCGGCGAACCATGGATAGCCGGCGATGATCGAGATTCCATCTCCACCTTGCGAACCTTTGCGCTTGCGCTTGACGATGAATTGATCTGCCGCAAGCACCAATTGTTGGAGTACTGGTGTGTTGTCTGCAATTTGCGCAGTGGCAAAGAGCGATTCAACTCGAGATCGTTCCGCCTGCAGTGCCTCGCCCACTGGGCGTGGCTTCTGAGATTTGGTCGATGCTGTGAAGTCTGTTGAAGTTCCTGGATCGAGTACGACCTCAAATTTGGCAGCACTCCAAAGGCAATCAATTGAGTCATATCCTCGATCGCGCTCCTGAGTGAGCAAAAAATCCTTCCACCATTCGCCTGTCGGCGTTGGCACTGACTTGTTGCATTGAACGAAAAGTTCAGATCCCTCACCTACATGCGCATGTGGCCAACTCAGTCGGATTCCACGCGGTGCACGCTCAAGGACTGGCGTTGCCGCATCAAGTCGACCGAGTTGATGATGACTTCGATTGTCGACGAGCACTTCAAACTGCAGTTGGATTGGACTTGATGCGTGCACGAGTGTCCAATGTTGGCATACTGTGTTTTCGCCTTGAATCATGAAGATTCTGCATTCCAAGAGTGCATCGGAAAACGACCATCGCCAAACTGGAATGTGATTTTCCAAATGAAATCTCTGAAGTCGAATGTGACCCTGCGGCGAGATCGTTCCATCTTTCCATTGATTTGAACTGAGTGGATATTGAATGCCACGATATGTGGCCATTGGCGAAGTTTCGCCAAGGAGAAATGTGCGAACGGCGGGAGGCGTCGTTGCTGCGACAAGTGTTGCGTGATACTTTCTTGTCCGAGCTCCACTAACTGTTCCCGAGGCATATCCGCCAATTCCGTTTGTAACGAGCCACTCGCGACGGAATGCTTCCTCTCCGTTGCAAACAGTTCGGCCAAAGTCAATGAATCGAATCTTGGCGGGACGAACATTCATTCTTATTCTCCCTGAACACCATCACGCTCTCGTCGGCGTCGTTTCAATTCTGCGTCGACGAATGCACTGATGTGTCCGTTGAGGATATTTTGCGGATTTGGTTCCTCATAGTTCGTTCGGTGATCCTTCACTCGGTTGTCATAAAAAACATAAGAACGAATTTGCGTTCCCCAACCACGTTCGACTTTGCCGCCCTTGGCTTCCGAAATTTCGGCATCACGTTTTTCTTGAGCAATTTGTTCTAGTTTGGACATTAACACAGCAAGTGCTTGCTTTCGATTCTGTGATTGATCTCGAAATGTGTTGGCAACGACCTGAATTCCAGTTGGAATATGCACCACTCGAATTGCAGATGCAACCTTGTTGACATTCTGTCCACCAGGACCGCTCGCCCGAACGAACGCAACAATTTCCAGATCGCGATCTGGGATTTCGATTTCTGATTCATCAAATTCTGGAGTGACATCAACCGTCGCAAACGAAGTTTGTCGTTTGCCTTCTGCATTGAATGGCGAGACGCGCGCAAGTCGGTGTGAGCCTGCTTCGCAGGATGAATATCCGAATGCGAATGGACCGCGAATCGCATACGAGACTTCGGCGATACCGGTTTCGGTTCCATGCGTCCGACTCATTTCTTCGACCTTGAATCCCATTGATTCCCAGTAATACAAATACATTCGCTCGAGCATCTGCGCCCAATCATTCGCTTCGGTTCCGCCAACACCAGCTTGGATAGCGAAGAAGCAGTGGCGATGGTCGTGTCGTTCAGACAAAAGGCTTTGTAACTCCACGCGTTGCATTTGTGCCATCAGCGTGTTGAGACTCTCGTCAACTTCGATAAGCATTTCGCGATCGTTCGCCTCACGCGCAAGTTCGAGTCCGACTGTCGCATCCTCATGTCCCTTGACGAGTGCTTCGAGTGGATCGAGCATCGCTCGAATGACCTTCAGATCAGAGATTGCTTTCTGAGCTTTTTTCTGATCATTCCAGAAATCGCCCTCTCCCATGAGAGTTTCAAGTCGCGCGCGTTGCGAGACCTTGTCTGGGTAGTTAAAGAGAGTCGCGGATGGCTAAAATCCGCGCCTGAAGATCATCGAGAACTGGTTGATGGGTTTCGAAGTGCATATTGAGACTGTACCGCGTCGAATGATCTTGCGCTCTCTTGATTATCATCGCATGATGCAGAATGCAGAGCCATCATCTTCAGAATTGATCGCAGCGCGCCGAGTGAAGCTTGAGCGACTCAAATCCGAACTCGGCGTAGAACCCTTTGGAAATCGTTTGGATGGAAATGTTTCCCTTGCAGCAGCCCGCGCGCAATTCGATGCTTCCGCGCATACGGCCTATGACGCAGCAAGTGCTCTCTTGAAGGAAAATCCAGACGCTGTGGTCGCAGATGGTCGTGCGGTGGTCATTGTTGCAGGCAGAATTATCCAGCACCGTGATATGGGCAAGATTATATTTATCGGTTTGCGCGATGCTTCTGGCGATTTGCAGATCAGCGTTTCCAAGTCAGCGATGTCTGCCAATGACTTCGAGGTCGCAAAGGCATTGGATTATGGCGACATCATTTCGGCACAAGGCCCGATCGGTCAAACCAAGAAGGGCGAGATATGCGTTTGGGCAAAGCAGTTGTCGATTCAGTCAAAGAATCTCGAACCGCCGCCATCAAAGTGGCATGGTTTGGAAGATACAGAACTGCGATATCGCCGCCGCTATGTCGATATGTTTGCAACTCCGCAGACCATCAAAACATTCCAGGCCCGATCGCACATTGTCAGCGCAATTCGACATTTTATGGAATCCCGTGGATTCCTTGAGGTCGAGACTCCGATGATGCATCCTGTGGCTGGCGGTGCAGCTGCACGACCATTTGTGACGACTCACAATGCCCTTGGAATGCCGCTTTTTATGCGAATTGCACCAGAGTTGTATCTGAAGCGATTGCTCGTCGGCGGACTTCCAAAAGTCTTCGAGATCAATCGAAATTTTCGCAATGAAGGCGTCGATCGAAGTCACAATCCAGAATTCACTGCGCTTGAGGCGTATGAAGCGTTTGGCGATTATGGCACGATGCTTGAATTGATTGAATCGCTCATTCATCACTGCGCAACCCAATCGCTTGCGAATGGTTGGTGCGCGCGTGCCGAAGCAGGCCCCGTGCTGCCGTGGGGAGAAATGCGAATTGATTATCAGCGACCGTTCGTGCAGGTGCGATATGGAGATCTCTTCGAGCGCGCAATGGGATTTGTGATGTCAGATCAGACGAAGGTTCGTGCAGCTGCAGTTGCAGCGCATCTGCCACATGCTGCGACTCGCGATCATTGGCTTCTGGTGAACGATCTCTTCGAGCGAAAGGCAGAGGCCTTCATCGATCCATGTCGCCCAACGTTCGTGTTGGACTATCCCAGTGCCATCAGCCCACTGACTCGTCCGAGTCGAAAAAACCCTGAAATTGCTGAGAGATGGGATATTTTCATCGGTGGCATGGAAGTGGGACCTGCGTATACCGAACTGAACGATCCTGATATTCAGCTTGCGAAATTTACTGAGCAAATGCAGGGCGTCGAAGAAGAAGATGCAGTTATGCGAACACTTGATGAAGATTTCATCACGGCTTTACGAACTGGCATGCCTCCAGCTGGTGGAGTTGGCTTGGGTATTGATCGCATTGTGATGCTTATGACCGACAGCCCATCCATTCGTGATGTGATTCTCTTTCCGCTGATGCGTCCCGAAGGAACCGCTGATGCTACGACCTGAGAGTTGGATCGTAATCGTGATCGCGCTTTGCGCGCCGAATGCCCTTTCGATTACAGGTGGTGTAGAGGTAGAAAATCAAACGACTCTTGTGCGGAATTCGCACAGGGAAAGTCAGCGCGATTCGTGGTTCATTCTTTCTATTGGCGGTACAGACTGCGGATGGATGCATGAAAAGTTTGAAGTCCTTGGCGATCGCATTCAAACGAGCAACGACATTCGTATGACCTTGGGCCGTGCAGGCGCATCGACAACGGTTCGAGTTGGATGGAAATTTACGGAATCGTTGGATGGCACACCAATTGAATGTGAAGTCAAGCAAGAATCTGGTCCTGAAGTTTCGCAAACGGTTTATCGCTTTTCCAAAACCGAAGTCTCAGTTCTCGAAACAGCGGGCGGACGAACATTGTCGCGCACCATTCCTTTTCCAGAGGGAATCTGGTGGACTCCAGCTCAAGTCGAGCGCAATGTCACCACACAACGCAAGGATGGGGCGACGGAAATCGCCTACCGCACCGTCGATCCATCGAGTGGATTACGAATCGTCGATATGGTCACGAAGCGAATAGGAGAAGGTGAAGAGAAGAACACAATTCGTTGGATCACCACAAATAGTGCTGTTCCGATGCCAACGGAGGAAGATGTAGATACCGGTGGTGAGATTGTCATGTCGCGCACAAAAATGGCGATCGGCGACATGATTGCTCGTCGAAGCAGTGAAGCGCAAGCAAAAAAAACCAGCACAAATGGCGGAGTCGATTTGATTCTTCGCAGCATGGTCTCTCTCGAAAAGCCTTCGCCCGAATTGCTCACTGCGCGCCACGCAAGATTCGCAGTGCGTTCAACCAATAGAGAATCGATTTCATTTTCTGCAGCAGGCGCACAGCGATTTGATGTGAACCCAGAAGGGGGGATCTTCATTGATGTCAAGGTCGGTCGCACTTCGCCTGCCACAGCGGATGAACTCGCCGACGCTCGATATCTCGATTCGAGCATTTTGATTGATGCGAATGATCCTGCCGTGCAGGCTCTCGCTCTTCGTGCAGTGAAATCTGCTGGGCTGAACGAAACATCGCCAGTGGCAGATCGTGCAGAAGCGCTGCGAGCATTCGTAATGCGTTTCATTATTCACAAAGATCTCGCGACCGCATTTGCAGGCGCGAGCGCAGTTGCACAGTCAAAAGCAGGTGATTGTTCCGAACACGCGGTTCTCTTGGCTGCATTGCTTCGAGCGCAGGGGATTCCTGCGCGCGTTGCAAGTGGAATGGTCTATGCAGAGGAATTCGGCGGAAAACGCGATATTTTTGCTTGGCACATGTGGACGCAGGCTCTCGTAAATGGTGCGTGGCTCGATCTGGACGCGACTCTTTCCACGCGATCATTTCATCCAGGCCATCTGTTGATCGCAACAAGCGCGCAGGACGATGCGCAACTCGATGCGGACTTCTCCAACCTGTTGTCGACAATCGGAAATGTTTCGATCGAGGTTCTTCATGTCGATCGATGAGCGCATCGAAGCAGAATGTGGGCATGACACTTCACCTTGTCCTGCACTTCCTGCTCGAGATGTTCGTGGGCATAAAGGAACATTTGGAACGGTTCTCGTCATCGGTGGTTGCGCGAAGCTTCCACGAGTGATGCTCGGCGGACCTGTGATCGCAGCGCGTGCTGCACTTCGAACTGGTTGTGGACTTGCGGAGTTGGCAGTTCCTGAACCTCTTGCCGCATCAGCCCTTGTTGCACTGGAAAGTGCAACCGCACATGCGCTTCCAGTTGATTCTGGAGGCGCACTTCTGCCTTGTGAATGTGCGGAATTGCTTGACCCCATTTTGAATCGTGTTCATTCGGTTGTACTCGGTCCAGCACTTGGTGATGGATTTGCGATTGATCAAATCGTCGTTCGAATGCTGAGCCATGTTCGGGGTCCACTGATCATTGACGCAGATGGACTGAATGCGCTCTCTCGACTGACAGATTTCCCCCGAGATATTCGCGATGCTTCGTTGATTCTCACGCCGCATCCTGGTGAGTATCAACGATTAGCTGAATCACTCGATCTTGATCCGACAGCTGCAGCGGACGAGGCTCGTCGAGGGGACGCAGCCACCGCGCTTGCTGGAAGAATCGGATGCGTTGTTGTCCTCAAAGGCGCGCGAACCGTGGTCAGTGATGGAGTACATCAATGGTCCGCGCGAGCTGGGAATGCGGCGCTTGCGACAGGTGGAAGTGGCGACGCGCTTGCTGGAATCATCGCGTCAATTGCTGCACAATTTGTCCGTCCACCGCATCGCATGTCGCTCTTTGATTGCGCAAGATTGGGAGTCGCAATTCATGGGCTTGCAGCTCGGTCATGGCGCACACGCATCGGCGAAGCGGGACTCTTGGCCGCGGAACTCTGCGATGAAATCCCAATCGTCTTGGATGATTTGCGCACGAATGGATAGACCGACTTGCAAAACATTGAAAGCAGTGATTCAAAGCAGACTCCGCTAGACTGATATTCATCGAAAGGTGCACGTCATGAATTCACAACCGCATATCAATATTCGAGATCTCAAAGTTGGCGTCTATGTCGATGGTGTTTATAGCCTCGTGAATCCGCAAACGGCCATGACTCGTGGCGGAAAGTGCTATTTCAAGGCGCTCATTCGTGACGCAACTGCCGAAGTTGCCGCACGCAAATGGACATTCGAAGAATCGATGTTGCAAGATGTAAGTGCGACTGGATATGCACGCGTGCTTGGTCGTGTTGAACTCTACAACGGTCAAAATCAACTTATTCTTGATCAGATTCATGGTGTTGAAGTGAGCGCTGATGACTTGGTTTCGCTCTTGCCAACAACTCGCAAGGACATCAAAGAGATGTTCAGCGGAGTTTGTGCGCTACTGAATTCAATGAATGATCCTGGTATGCGTGCCCTTGCCGACGCATATATGACAGATGAACCAATGATGGCAGCATTTCGGCACGCACCTGCTGCAACGAATGTGCACCACGCATGGATCGGTGGATTGCTCGAGCACACTCATCAGCTGATGAATCTTGCAGATCGCATGTTGCCTCTCTATCCAGAGTTGAATCGAGACATTGTTCTGATGGGGCTTTTCCTGCACGACCTTGGAAAGACCGTGGAATTGGAATGGGAAAAAGGATTCAATTACACAATGGACGGTCAATTGATAGGTCACCTTGTGCGTGGAGCAATTTGGCTGCAATTGAAAGCGGCGATGGCATCTCGCAGTAGCGGCATTCGCCTATCAAGTGAAGTGGTCACAGTACTTCAGCACATTCTGATTTCGCATCATGGACAATTGGAACATGGCGCGGCAAAGTTGCCTTCGACTCCAGAAGCAATTTTTGTTGCGCTTCTGGATAATCTCGAAGCGAAAACAACCATTTCTCTTCATGCAGTTGCCCGTGATCGTTTGCATACAGGAAATGCCGAATTCACCGAGCGCATCTGGAGTTTGGATTCACGAATGTATCGACCAGATCCGCTCAATCCAGTGGATTCTCAATCTCGCGTTGCGTTGCAATCCTGATCATCGTTGCAAGACTTGATTGCGAATGGACTTCGCCATCAAATCGATCGCGCCATCTTTCACCAACAGAAATGGCCATGATCGATCATTGGCAAGAGCGATTTGCGCGCGAATGGACTTGCTTTTTTCATCTGCGATTTCCAGCGATGACAATTCCGCGCTTCTGCTTTGGCGCAGTGCGTTGATGTGATCGCAGAGCGCTCGATACGCAGCGCGGCGTTGGGTTGATTTGCGTGGCGCATCAGCAATTCGCTGCAAGAGGGCAGCGCGATTTGGTTCAATCATTGCAGGCGATTCTTCATTGTGTCGGTCAAGTCGTGTTGGATCCCACCATGCTTCTCGCCATGATGGATGCTGCATTGCGTGGGTATCAAAGTCCAGTCCAAGATCGATCGGGAGAGGAACGATTGTCGCTGTTGCATAACCGAATTCAGGCAATTCGATGCCGAGAAAATCTCGCCACCATCGCTCGCCAACTCGTTCGTATCTCACTCCACCAGTTCCGTGAAAAAAAAGATCGCAGGTCAGACGCATCAGTCCGGACGCGAGAAATGCCCGTGGAAGCAACGGAAATCCGCTTTCGAAACGGCGTTGAGCTTCGACCGCATCAATTCGTTCACGGCATCCATCCGCACGCACTCCCCACACTGGCACTTCGCTGCGTGCGCCATTTTCTCGAAGTGGGCGCGCAGCACGCAGGTCGATTTTTAGCGCAGCATTAAAAATCGACGCACAATGTTCAGGTGCAGCGAAGATTTTCTCCAAAATTGATTGCGCGCCATCACATGCCAACAAAGATCGACTCTCCACGATTGCGCACGGTGGATTGATCCATCGGCTTGCGCATTGCATCATGGCTCGCGCCATTTGCACGCCAGCGTTTGGAGAATCGCACGCATCTTGCATAGCAGCGATCACTTGGTCGAGCGCATTTGATGCAGTAGTCGATGCGATGGTTTCAATATCCGGTCGACGAGTTCTCTGGGCGGGTCGAGCAAACGGAATCGCATCGCTTGAAAGTTGAGCTTGTTCGACGGCGATTCGAAGGGAAGTTCTACGCACATTCCCATTTGGTTCGCGCACTGGAAGATCCATGCGAAATGGATCGACCACATCTTGGTCGCTGAGAAAATGAACCCAGCAACCTGTGGGTCCATGCGCTTGCGCAGCGTTTGAAGCCGCAATGAACTTTGCAAGGATGCCGCAGTGCAAGTTGATCGGTTGATGCCCAGCACCCGACACAAATCCCTTTGGAATTTGCAGAGAGTCACGAAGTTGACTGCGAAGTGTGGATGCAAGAGGAGAAAGCGATAATTCTCTCGAGCCTTCAGTGGGCAAATGCACTTCGACAGATTTGACGCTGCTTTCCAATTGGATGCCGAGTCTATTCTCGGATTCGATCATTCATACACGAGGGCACATTGATCGGCGAAGGTGAGCCAATCTTCCATGGCATCGTTCGAGTTCATGTCGCAGCGTATCTCGATAGATAGAAAGCCTTCGCTGCGGATCATCGAGTCCATTGCCGAAGGTCCGATTTGGATCGAGATAGATCTTTGGGACTGCAATTTCACGCACTCGCAGACGATTCGCAGCTGCTTGGACCCAAAACTGCATTGGGAATTCATATCCATTCGCATCGAGTCGAAGCGCATCGCATGCCGTGGAGCGGTACGCCTTGAATCCACAGAATGAATCAGTCAAAGGCGCTTCAAACGCGCAGGCAAGATGCTCATTGATTTCCAAAGTCAATGCGCGATTGATTTCACTTCGATCAGCAGGTGCGACGGTGTCATTTTCGTGATGACGCAAGTATCTGCTTCCTGAAACAATATCGACATCGTCACATTCGATTGCACGGATGAACTCGGGAATAAACGCAGGCTCGTGTTGTTCGTCACAGTCCATGGTGATGACCCAGTCGAATCCTCGCATCGTGGACCATGCGAATATGTCCTGCATCACTCTGCCATATCCCGCATTCTTGGGATTTCGCACAAGTTCGACCGGCCAAGCAGAAGCACGGGCGGCGGTGGAATCTGTCGATCCATCATCGACAACCAGTACGGGCAATTCATATTGCAGCACTCGCGGCAAAACGCGATCGATATATTTCTCCTCGTTGTGAGCAGGAATTGCGATCAAGATTGAAGGTGCCGAGTTCAATGATTGATTTCACTGAAAGTCATATCACTCTAGGGGAGTGTCTTGTCTTTCGCAGGTGCTTTTTCAGAAATTCTTACAGCAGTTCCAGCGTCATTTGAGATTGGAATTCCTAGAACGGAAACTTGCCCACGCCATTCTTCTGCAACAGGACCAATATCTGCTGCGATCCAGAGGGTCGTGCTGCGCTGCACCTTTGCATATCGCAAAACGGCTTCAAACTTTGTTTCAACGCGCATCGTTTCAAATTCACCAAGCGGTGTTCGAATTCGCTCTGCGCGAACGATTCGTGTTGTTCTCTCGCCGATGCCACGGTCTCGCTCGCCGCGATCATCCATCCAGTTCACGCGCATCTCACTTGATGACGCAAAGATTTCATTCATGTGCATTTGCCTTGGAGCAAGAACCAAAGGAGGTGTGAAGATGCTGATTGCTTGGTCGTTGGGTGCTTCAACAGCGACAAGCGAAATATCACCGTTGTCTCCCAGCGAAACAAACTCGCGGTCTCCATCAATCATCGGAATCATCCACATTCCACCGTGCAATTGAGTCGAAATTGAAAGAGCCTCAATAATGGGATCGTCGGTCGCTCGCCCATTCGCATCGACCATGCGCCATGTCCAGTTCGCATCAACTGGAGCGAATTGATCTGTCGCATTGACGGCGAATGGCGTACTCGAGGTCGAAATAATTTCAAAGAGAATCGGTGGCGCCGCCTCTTTTTTGGGAAGAGAAACGCAGGAAATCGGCATTGAACACAACAGCAACGCTCGCGTGATTGTGAGCAAAGTCGTCATTGCATCTGCAGGCCTTTTTGCATCCAAATCTGTTGCAGTTGTCGAGGCAAGCAAATTTCTGTCGTGAATCCACCAGGTTCTGACCTTCGAACGCGACGACCATTTGCGTCATGCCAAGTGATCTCAGCACTCTCGTCCAAACCAGGTTGCGTGATCAACATCCATTGTCCATCTGGAGTGCGCGTCCAACTATCCACCCTCTGCGGCATGCTCATCGAGCGAGGATCAAATGCGTAAAAAGCGAAGTTGAGCGCAGCTTGTTTTTCCTCACGTGGCAAGAGTTCGCTAAGGACCAGCAATTCCGCTTGCGAGAGATAGATTCCATTTGGCACCGTCCATTCTTTTTCGTCACGCGTTCTCGATTGCGCATTGCCATTGATCACAGTTAAAACTTGCCGTGGATTGCCAGTGGCTCTTGGCGAGCGAAGTCCCGTTTGCGCAAGCGATTTTTCTTTCAGTTTGCCACCGCGCTCTGTGACTCGACTAGTCCATGCTTCGCTTCCATGATCCCACGCAGACCAGAAGCGAGCTTCCATATCTGCGAAGCGTCCCGTTGCAGCATCAACGATGGTTCTCCCTTGGACGATGACGAGCAAACCTGTTGAATTATCCGTTGTTTTTGGCGTTTTTTCGCCTGACGCATCACCGAGATCTCCAGCGAGGACTGTCACTTGGTAATAACCAATTTCTATTTCTTGCCCGCCTTCTCCAGCCTGCCAAACACGAAACAATCGAGGCTCGCCCCCACAAAGCGCCTTCATTTTTTCTGGGGTCATCGATTGAATCAATTCATTTCCAGATCGAAGTCGATCGACGCGTTTCGCTGCGATTTCTTGAAGGTCATCCAATTCAATTGTGCGAAAGCTTTCTTCTAGTGCAGTGCGAATTGCAAGAAAATCGTCGCGAGAAGTCAGCGTATTCGCCACAAGAAAATCGAAAGGTCCCGTCTGAAGAATCAACCAACCTTGCACAGCGATGACACCTTCTCCAAGATCCGTTTGCGTAAACAAAATGTGCCCATCGGTCTTGGGGTGTATCCATGGTTCATTGACAAGCACGGTAAATTTTTGTTTCTTTTCTCGCAGCGAATCGAGGTATTCGTTGACTTGTGCCTGTGGATTTGGTTCGCTCAGGCCAGAAACAAGCGTCTGAATTTGCAAGTGATATCGAGGAGGATCACGCGAATCATCGACGGTATAGATTGGCATTGAGCCAGTCACAGGCTTTGTCAAAATTGCGCCAGCAATTGGACGAAATCGGATTCCAAGTGATTCCAAAACAAGTTTGTCCGCATCAAGAGTGATCGTATTTTCCTGCGTAACTGAAGCAGGGGCAACGCTTGGAATGATTGGCGCAGCAGGCGCAGCAGGCGCAGCAGGTGTCGCGGAAGGTATTTTTGGCGGTGCTGGTGCAGGAGCAACAGCTTTCGCCGACCCCGTGGAAGGGATGGTTTTTCTTACAGGTGGCGTTTTCTTCTTTTCAGTTGCGTTATTATCAGACTGAAGGTAAAATCTAGCGAACGCAACGCCGCTTGGCGCGGATGCAATGGCGCTTTCCGCAATTCCAAAGAGCAAGATCGCAATGACTGCAAACTTCATAGGTTCAAACCATCGTCTCAAGTTTGCAACGCAGTTGACAGTTTCACGCAAGTCGATATCATCGCCGATTCGCCCCTGATCTAGGGGAACTACTATGAACGGAACTATTCGCATAAGACTCGAAGCGTACGATCATCAGGTACTGGACGCCAGTGCCCGTGAAATCGTGGAGCAAACAAAGATCAGTGGCGCACGCGTGGCTGGACCTGTTCCATTGCCGACACGTCGCGAAATCTACACCGTCAATCGATCGCCCTTTATCGATAAGAAGAGCCGCGAACAGTTCGAAATTCGAACACACAAGCGCATCATCGATATTTCAGATCCAAATTCCAAGACAGTCGATGCATTGAACCGTCTCGTGGTTCCAGCCGGCGTTTTTGTGAAAATCAAAGCCTAAGTATTACGGAGTCGCATCAAATGAACACTGCAATCATCGGACGAAAAATTGGAATGACCCGTTGGTTTCTCGACGATGGTCGAAATATTCCAGTCACCGTGATTTCCGCTGGACCATGCTTCGTCACACAAGTCAAGACGAATGCGAAGGACGGATACAGCGCAGTTCAACTTGCATACGAAGATGTCAAGCCACGCCGAAGTTCGATGCCAGTCATCGGTCACGATGCAAAAGCTGGAGTTGCTCCAAAGCGCGTGCACAGCGAGATTCGTTTGGCGAACGATGCAGAAGCAGAAGCATTCACTCTCGGTCAAATGATTGACGCTTCGACCTTCAGCAATGTGAAGTTTGTCGATGTCATCGGAACGAGCAAGGGAAAGGGATTCGCCGGAGTTATGAAGGCGTATCGCTTCAAGGGTCTTTGCGCATCGCACGGTACTGAGCGCAAGCATCGTTCACCTGGTTCCATCGGAAGTCACGGAACGGATCGTGGACACGGTGCAAAAATCAAGAAGGGCAAGAAGATGCC
>CAMBWI010000039.1 GCA_945871445.1 Singulisphaera sp. GP187
TTGCTCGAAAATCCAGTACGGTATTTATTTGTCGGGTCACCTTGGTTAAGGGATGCTGGAGAAATGAAGAGGTTGGGAATTGTTTTACCTGATTTTCCTCTTCACGATTCGACAGTTGATTTATTGCAACTGAATCAGACCACAAACGTCTCGCTGCGCGATGCGAAGGAACTGAACCTAAAACTTGAACAGCGCGTTGCGGATCGCACTCAAGAACTTTTGCTTGCCAATACAGAACTCTCGAAAGTTATGCGATCAAAAGATGATTTTCTCTCGACAATGAGCCACGAACTTCGCACTCCACTGAACGCAATTCTTGGACTCTCCGAATCCCTCATTGAAAACATATATGGTGAATTGAACGAGAAGCAAGCAAGGTCAATTACAACAATTGCGGAGAGTGGTCAACATCTTTTATCTCTTATCAACGACCTGCTTGATATCGCAAAAATCGGCGCTGGCAAGATGGATCTCGATATGTCCCACGTAAACGTCGAAGAAGTGTGCGAATCGAGCATGCGCTTCATCTCTGGACTTGCATCAAAGAAGAAAATATCTGTTTCGTTGACGATTGATCCAAACGCAACAACGATTTATGCAGACCAACGACGACTGAAACAAATACTGGTCAATCTTCTTTCGAATGCAGTGAAATTTACGAATGATGGAGGTTCCGTTGCACTTCACACAAAGTGCAATCGAGAACGGAATGCTCTGGAACTCTGGGTTATTGATAACGGTATTGGCATCTCAACAATCGACATCGAACGACTTTTCACGCCATTCACCCAGTTGGATTCCACGCTTTCTCGTCAGTACTCAGGCACAGGGTTGGGGCTCTCACTTGTCATGCGGCTTGTAGAACTGCATGGTGGATCAATCAAAGTGGAGAGTGAACTTGGCAAGGGTAGTTCTTTTATTGTCTCGTTGCCATGGAGCGAATCAATGACCGATTTGTCACACGATTTTTCTTCCAAAATTCGGGGCGATGCAAATGCGGAGGGTGCAACGATGGGACCTTTGATTCTCATCGCTGACGATAATGAGATAAATCTGAGCACGGTCAGAGATTATTTACTGGCTCACGGTTTTCGAGTTCACAAAGCACGAAACGGACTTGAGGCTATTCAAGCAGTCCGCACCCACAGGCCTGATGCTGTGTTGATGGATATTCAGATGCCAGTCATGGATGGATTCGATGCCATAAAGGCGCTCCGTGCGGACCGATCATTCGCATCGATACCGATTCTGGCGCTGACATCCCGTGCAATGGTTGGCGATCAAGAAAGATGCTTAGAAGCAGGCGCAGATGAGTATCTCAGTAAGCCTGTTCACTTCAAGCAACTCGTGGAGTTGATTTATTCGCGCTTGAATCGCGCGAAACCCCAGTAAGATTTATTCGATAATGAACGAGTCCACAAACATCTTGATCGTCGATGACAATGCAGCGAATCGTGACACGCTCGAATCTCTGCTGGTCAGATTGGGGCATGACCTCCGATTTGCGCAGAACGGTGAAGACGCGCTGGCAAAAGCCAAATTGCATCGTCCAGATCTGATCTTGCTTGATATCCATATGCCAGGGATGGATGGATATGAGGTCTGCAAAAATATTCGATCGGACCCTGTGCTCGGCGATGTGCCGATTGTCTTCACGACAGCGAATGATGACAAGAAGTCAAAACTTGAGGCCATCAATGCAGGTGCAGATGATTTTATTACCAAGCCAATCGATGGGATGGAGATTCGTGCGCGAGTGAAAATGATCCTTCGGTTGAATCGATATGGAAAATTAAAGCAGGTTCACAACGAATTGCAGGATGCGTATGAAGAGACCTTGAATGGTTGGGTGCGAGCGCTTGACGCGCGCGATTCTGAAACAGAGCATCATTCGAACAGGGTCACGCTCTTGACCAAGATCTTTGCTCAGCGAACTGGGATTGCGGATCAGGACTTAGAAGATGTTCGTCGCGGCGCTCTCTTGCACGACATTGGAAAAATTGGCGTATCCGATCATATCCTTCGAAAGCCTGGCCCGCTCACAAATGAGGAATGGGTCATTATGCGTACTCACCCCCAGAATGCGTATGACATGCTTGAACCAATCAAGTATCTTTCTAAATCACTTGATATTCCTTACTGCCACCATGAGAAATGGGATGGAACGGGATATCCACGACAACTGAAAGGTGATGCAATTCCGTTCGCAGCGCGAATCTTTGCGGTGGTTGATGTCTGGGATGCGCTCTTGTCAGATCGACCCTATCGAAAAGCTTGGACGAGGGAAAAGGCCATGGAATACATCAGCGCAAATTCTGGGACACACTTTGATCCTGTATTGACCGTTCTCTTTCTGAAAATGATGTCAGAAGGCAATATTTGAATCAAAATTGAGCCGAAAGATTTTCCCTTACTTTGGTTTGTTGGTGTTTGCGATTGCAATTACCTTTACCGCATCTCCAGAACCCTGAAAGACAGCGAGAAATGGCGCAGGATCTGCTGGAAGCGTGGTAAATCCAATGCTTTGGCCCATCGTCAGATTGCAGGTGACAATCGTCAGATCTCCGCAGCGCGTAGTGCGTGCATCAGCAATAACTGGCGGTTGTGTCTTCGCCATTGATGCGCCCTTCACCATATCAGCGCGAACTTTCTGACCTTTGAAGTTCACGACCTGCATTCCATCAGCAAGCATTGCGTCGAAAGCAGACATATTTTTTGTCTGCTGTGCAGTCAGAAACTTTGTAAGCATTACTGCGCCCTCTGCATTGAGCGCCGCATCGCCGGCAAATGTTGGAGCGCTTGGCGCTGGGCGAACTTCTGGCATATTCAGTGACGCCCACGCAGCCATCTGCCAAGAGCCATTGACGATTTGCCAAACACCAATTCGTGGCGCAGGGGTTGACGAAAGTTGCTGGCCTCCGATCGTTTGAGTGACGGACATCATGCATGTGGTCACAAGCGCATCACCAACACGCGTTGCAATCACATCTTTTGCTTGACTCGGTGACTTGGAAGAGGCTGACTGAATTTTTCCTAATGACACTTTCAGGTCACCACTGCCTTGAAAATCGATCAACTGCATATTTGGTTGCATCGACTGCGCAATGCCTGTCAAATCATTCGCAGCAATCTTTGCAAACCAACCATTGATGAGCGTTGAGGCGAGCGAGGTCAGACCCGCTTGATCTGTTGGCCAAACTGCTGGAGCCGATGGAGTGGCTGGAGATGCTGGAGACTGTGCAAAAATCTGCAATGCAAGAATGAACGGCGCGATGAACGAAAGTGAAGATATTTTCATATGTTTCCTGTGAATGTCTGAACGGTCATATTGCGACTCGTTGTACGAAATTGGAGGCGATTTGATTGAACTGTCATTTTAACTACGAATTCCTTTATCACGGTGCACTTTCACTTTGCGTCCACGGAGTGTGGCTCCACGCAATGCTTCGATCACGTGATCAACATCACCCTCTGGCAATTCGACGATCGAAAATGCTTCTGCAATTTCAATATCGCCGATGCCTCGAGGATTGACTTGTGCTTCGTTGGCAATTGCGCCCACGATGTCGGCAGGACGGATTCCCATTCGAGTGCCACCGGATATAAAAATCCGCACCATGTCACGCGGATTACTCTCGCGACTGCGATCTGAATTGCCGGCTGCGACGCCGCTCTTTGAATTGTTGCCACCAGAACCTCCGCGTGCACCAGAACCTCCGCGTGCGCCAGAACCTCCGCGTGCGCCAGAACCTGGCGGTCCGCTTTCCTTCTGCCAAGTTCGCGGCTTCTTTCCAGTTCCTTTGCCTTCAAATGCTCGCGGAGCAAAATCTTTGCGAGGACCACCGTGCGCAGAAGACTGCGGCCGTGAGAAACTTTCAATCGCAGGAATATGCACATCATCCTCATTTGCACTTTCGCCAGCAGTCGCTTCGTGCGCCATTCTGACTGCAGCGGCAGCAATTTCCAGTGGATCGAATTCAGCAGCGAGTGTCTCTACAACCACGCGGAATCCTTCCAATTCTCCTGCGAGAAGAATCTCTCGAATCGATCCCTTCGTGATATCAAGTCGACGCGCCTTGACATCCAGCGGCGTTGGAACTGTCGAAACACCGATCTTCTGCTTCGTCATCGATTCGATATTTCGCAGAAGGCGAAGTTCGCGTGGTTCGGCCAGAGTGATTGCGACTCCCTCACGACCCGCACGGCCAGTGCGTCCGATGCGATGCACATACGATTCTGGAGAAGCTGGCACATCGAAGTTGACGACATGCGTTACGTGTTCGATGTCGATTCCACGCGCTGCGACATCGGTCGCAACCACCAAATCCACCATTGCTCCGCGCGCTTTTTTCATAACGCGATCACGCTCAACCTGAGACATTCCTCCGTGAAGAGCCTCGACTCTGTATCCACGACCAACAAGTCGATCCGCGAGTTCGTCGACTTCAATTCGCGTGCGACAGAAAATCAAGGCAAGCTTTGGAGATTCCAAATCGAGAACACGACCAAGCGCTGCGATCTTGTGGGAGCGCGGAACGAGATATGCAGTCTGACGCACTTTGGGCATCGAACCCTTGGTGCTTTTGTCACGAGGAATCAAAATGCGAGCAGGATTTTTGAGATGACGCTCTGCGATGGAAGCGATGCGAGGCGGAAGCGTGGCGGAAAAAAGCGCCGTCTGCCGCACCTTCGGAGTTGCTTCCATAATAAGTTCGAGATCTTCCGCGAATCCCATATCAAGCATCTCGTCTGCTTCATCGAGCACGAGTGTTTGTAGCCCGCTCAAGTCGAGCGTCTCTCGGCGCAAATGATCCAGCGCACGACCAGGAGTTGCGACGATAATGTGCGCACCTCGATCGAGTGCAACAATTTGCCTGCGAAATTCTTGACCGCCATAAATTGGCACGACAGAAGTTCCCAATCCTTTACTGTATTTGTGAAACGCTTCAGAGACTTGCACGGCAAGTTCGCGCGTGGGCACCAAAACTAACGCGAAGGGCTTATTCGCAACGGCCTTTGTTCGACCAATGCGCTGCAAAATTGGCAAAGCGAATGCTGCTGTTTTACCTGTGCCTGTCGCCGCTTGCCCAAGCAAATCTCGGCCTTCCATCAATGGCGCAATCGCCGCTTTTTGAATTGGTGTTGGCTCTTCATATCCAAGAGCGGTCAATTGCGAGAGCAATTCCTTCCCCATACCAAGATCTGCGAATGTTTCCTTCATCGTCGGAGGTTACTGTTCAAAGCGAAAAGTATCTCTCTGAACTGTTTGCTTGAGATTGTCAAGCAAGCACAAGAATTTCACTTGACGAAATACGAATCATTCAGAAAACAAATGATAAACGCACGGTTAACAACCATGCGCCAGAAATATTTGACGTTGCATCTGAACTCGGCTGACTAATATATTGAATATCCGGCTGAACTGAAAACCAAGGCGTGATTTGCACGTCATAGAAAGCTTCAAGGATTGTTTCTGACGAACCCGGAGAGAGCGAGAGGTTTTCATTGCTGCTGAACTGCGTGTATGCCCAAAGAAAACCTACTGTGTCACGTGGCCGCGATTCGATCACCCCCTGCCACTGCGAACCCAGCATCATCCCCCATTGCGCAGGATTTCGAGTTGGGTCGCTCCAACTGAATTGTCCAAAGACTTCGAGACCTAAAATACTTCCGTCGGCATCTGGATCAAAGAAATGTTGATTGGCATATGCGTATGCACCTTCAGGACCTGTCCCAACGCCAGGACCATTGACGCCAGTCGTATCAGTGTTTCCCGTTTGCTCAAACCAACCTACGCGAAACTTACCGCGATGTTCGGAGATCTTCCAATCTGGTCCTGCTTCTGCGATCAAGAAATAACTGCCAGGATTCTCCCAGAGAAAAGTGCTTAATCCGTGGGTTCCGGTATTCGATCCAATATCACCAGTGGTTGGATTGGCGTAATTGCTCGTGCCATCAAAGAAGCCAAATCGCGCTTCGAAATTTTCGAATGGCTTGGCGAGAATCTCCAATCCGCCTGCTTGCCGCGGATATGTAGGCATATCTTGAACCAGCGTCGACGGGAAATAAGCAGCACTGTTGACAAAGTTTAATCCCGTGCATGGAACTGCGAAGTCAACATTCGCGTCGATCTTTCCAAACTTAAATTGCAAACGATCGCCGATAATTTGTTGTTGATACCAATATTGTGCCAGAGCGGTATATGACTTGTAAGAATTAATGACATCAAAGCCCCAATAATCTGGGATCAATTCCGCGGGTGAGCGCGTTTGGTTCGCCGTTTGGAAATCTACGAAAAATGTTGCGCCCTTGAGACCGAGGAGTTTTTCTGCATCGACAGTCAAATTGATATCGATCAGAGAGAGTATGGTGAAGCCGTTCACTTGAGAGCCACTGAGCACATTGACAAAGTCAAGCGTTGCAGTCCCTTGAACTGTCAGCCCTGCGTCCTGGAGAGAAGGACGAATTCCAAAAAAGTCTCCACTCATAGTGTTCGACTTCCAAGGCCAAGGACCACTCGTAGAGTCAGTTGATGCCGTGGCACTTTGTGGACCGACGGATTGTTCTTTCTGCGAATTGAATAGATTTTCTTGGGGAGGCACTGGCGCAGTCGGCGGGACAACTGGATCGAATGGCTTTGGCATCGGACCTGTCTGTGCGAAGGAAATTGCCGATAAAAAATGCAAAGCAAGAATTGCCAAGGATGAACTGGCTCGAAATTGCATGCGCTATTTGTATCTCAATTTCCGCAATAAGAAATGAGTGGCCGTTCTCTACGCTCCCTCACGCAGCGCAGCGCGGGCGATACCATCAAGCATGTCGCGAAAAATCAATTGATGCAGGGGATAAATGCAATACCAATATGCAAGTCCCCAGAGACCGACAGGGTCAAATATTGCTGTCTGCCGAATGATCGATGATGTTCCATCAGCGGTGACTTCGAATTCCAACCATGCTCTTCCAGGCAGTTTCATTTCGGCAAGCAAGCGAAGTCGGTGATTTGGTTCGATCACTTCGACGCGCCAGAAGTCCAACGCATCGCCGATATGCAATGTTGTTGGTGACGTCCTGCCGCGGCGAACACCCACTCCACCGACAAGCAAATCAATGGCGCCACGTAACTTCCAAAGCCAGTTCCATGCGTACCAGCCAGTATCGCCACCGATTTTTTCGATAGCGCGAAAGGCGAGTGCTGGTGCGATATCGACACGAATCGTCCGTGAATCGACCAAGCGCGAACCGAACTTGACGCCACCCCACGATCTCCCAAATTTTCCAGATGGCTCGATCGGAAATTGCAATCCCGAAGATGACAACGCATCTGACCATCGCGTCGTTGCAAATCGTTCTTCGTCACTTCTGAGCGCGCGGTGTACGGCAGCTTCGACGCCGATCGGCCGCACAGCAAAAACTGTCAACGCAGACGTGTCACGAACAACCGTCGTGTGCACGATGCTTGCAACCAACTTGCGTCCAATGCGCGCATAGAGCGGCGTGATAAATCCAAGCCAAAGGCTTGATAAGAATGGGGTCAGCACTGGAACGGGAATCATTCGACATCGCATTCCACGCTGGCGCGCATAGACGCGCATGATGTCCGCGTATGACATTTGATCTTCTCCGCCGATTTCGTAGATGCGGCATTGTTCAATAGGCAGCGAAAGCGAAGCCATCAAATATGAAAGGACATCGTCGATTGCGATTGGTTGCGCTGGCATCTTGACCCACTTGGGAGTGATCATGATTGGCAAACGATCAACAAGAGACCGAATCATCTCGAACGACAAACTGCCAGAACCAATAATGATCGACGCGCGAAATTCCAGCACTGGCACTGTCGAATCGCGCAGAATTTGGCCAACTTCACGGCGACTTCGCAGATGCGGCGAGAGAGCCTCGGTGTCGCTCGCTAATCCACCGAGATAGATAATCCGCTCCACACCAGCTGCTTTGGCCGCTTGACCAAAGTTCTGCGCGGCGATGCGATCGGCTTGCTCGAACGATTCGTCGGCACCCATAGAGTGAACCAAATAAAATGCGACGCGAACGCCCTTCAATGCAGCGTCGAGACTTGGTCCATTTAATACATCGCCCGCAACGACCTCCGTGGAAAGACCAACTTTCGACTTCAAAACTTCCGGACGCCGAGCAAGACATCGCACGCGATAGCCCTCCGCTTCGAGCAAGTGCAGAAGTCGGCCTCCGACATATCCACTTGCCCCTGTCAGCAGAATGAGTGGCGTTGAATCCATTTGATTTTGAGGTGTCGTCATTCGGTTGTCTTTATTCAAACACTCTGTGCATCACATTGAAGTCCAACAGGAGTGGAATTCGAGTGTCAAGTCTAGGCACGTTGAACAGCTCAGTTGCATTCGACCATTCACCATAATTGCCTATACTCGCTTTATGTCAACAGCAACCATCAAGACCGCCAAGGGCGATATGGTCGTCGAGTTCTTCGACGCCGATGCGCCAAATACCGTCGCTAATTTTCGTAAACTCGCAAAGCAAGGGTTCTATAAAGGACTGAACTTTCACAGAGTCATCCCAGACTTTGTCATTCAAGGTGGTTGCCCCACTGGCAGCGGATCTGGTGGGCCAGGATGGAAGATCAAATGCGAAACAAGCGGCGAAAATCAACGCCATGATCGCGGCGTTCTTTCGATGGCACACGCAGGTAAGGACACGGGCGGTTCGCAATTCTTTGTTTGCCATAGCCGTAAGGGCACGGCACATCTCGACCGAGTTCATACGTGCTTCGGCAAAGTGACAAAGGGCATCGAGGTGGTCGACAAGATCGTTGCCGGCGACAAGATTGTTGACATCAATGTCGATGAGTGATTGATTCGCTGAGGATGCGTGAACAATCGAATTCGCTATCGAGTTCGTTGCGTTATTGTGCATCGGACGGCTTCATAGCTAAGCAAACCCATCACGATGGAAAGACCGATTGCTGCTGACATCTTGACCATACCTGGCGCGTTCCAATCACGAAGCGCGACAACAACTAAGACGCAAATGGGCAAATGAACGAAGTAGATCCAATAGGACGAGTCGCACATATATCGAACAATGCGGCGTGGGCGACGCATGATGCGCTCTGCAACTCCAACTCCGCCGAAAATTAATAACCACACCGTGACAGAAATGAACGCTTGGGATGCGAACAAAAGTGATTGCATCTTTGGGCTTGAGATGTCATCGCCACTGAAAAGCGCTCCGTACCACGATAAGGTAAATGCGAGTGAAATCAGCAAGGCGATAACTCCGCAGATCAACCGTGTTACAGCCCACGCCTTCAATGAGTCAATCATTCCACGCTGCAGAAACACTGCCCAGCCAACAGCGAAGAAGAATGCATAACACAACAACACATGCCACTGCGGCATGAATGTGTTTGGCGTATCGATTGAAGGAGCTTTCATCGGAAGTAATGTGACCCAAGTCACTACAGCGAGAATCGGAATTCGAAGGAAACGCACTCGACCTTGCATCAATTCGTGCATGCATTTCGTACAGAGATTGCGCGCACTTGCCGGAGCGAATCGAATCGCTGAAACAACACTCAATGCAATCACATAGATCATCAAGAGGTAATACAAAAACCAAAGATGAATGGGCTGTGGATTTCCCCAGGGATTTGAAAGCACTGCAACAGCAATGGCTGCTCCCGTTGTCTGCCCCTCTGCATCAGAACCAAGCATGCGCAGAACACCGATCAGAAAACTGAAATTGACGATTGGAAAGAGAATCACCCATCCCACAGCGAATGGGATTGCGATACGAAAGAAACGATTGCGAGCAAGCACGACCAAACCTTTTCGATCTTGAATAAGTGCAGCGAAGAAACCAGCCATCACAAAGAATGTCGGCATTCGGAAAATATGAATCCCCAACACGATAATTCCTGCCCAAGGCGTGGGGTTGGGATCGCGGTATGGCCACACCACATCACCAGGTCCTTCGACGAAACTTGCAGCAACATGAATCACGACTCCAAGCAACAGCATCGATGCACGGATGAAATCGAGACCGTAGTAGCGCTTCGCCGAATCAACCGCTTCAGAATCAGAATGTGGGGTAAATTGATCAGGCATTTCAAAGGTGAAAATTACTCAGATAAAATGCCTCATAAATTTTCAACAGCCCATCCACCGCGATATGTTCGTTTGAGCATAGCGCTTGCAATAGGGCTGTTGCTGAAAGTACAGGTCGCCTCGTCGTACTGGAGCGTCTTGCCTGGATCCAACGCACTCATTGCTCCGATCGAAAGGCTTTCGCACATCAATGCGGCTTTCTCGAATGGCGAAGCGCACGCATCTTTCTTGCCTGCGATGCAGGCATCAACCCAATCGTGCCAGTGATTCGAACTCTTCAAATCCTCTGGTTTCAACTCGATCGCATTTCCATCCACGAAAATCCGCGCCCACGCGCTATCGATTGGGAACCACATGATTCCCTTCTCGCCAACCAAGATCACTCCGCCATCGCCCTTGACAACATCTTCGCCATCTTTGCCGCCTTCCCATCCTATGGGTAGACCGATCGCTTGGAAGTCTGGGAATTGTCCTCCATCAAACCATTTCAGTGTGAGTCCAGACTTTGCTGTCTTTGGCGTTGGCGCATATGTCATCACGACGGATTCACTTTCAGGAAATTGATCTGTCGAAGGCTTGACTGGATTGCAGTACGCAGTGAGTGGGCGACCAAGTTGCAATTCGTAAAATGGAACATCCAACATATGACAACCCATATCGCCAAATGCACCAGTGCCCCAATCAATCGTGCCGCGCCAATTGAATGGCGTGTAACCATCTTTAAATGGGCGATCTGGGGCGACGCCCAAGAATAAATCCCACGAGAGCCACTCTGGAATCGGATCACTGCCTTGTGGACGAGGATTGCCCTGTGGCCACCAACCTGCTGGTCGATTGGTCCACGCATAAATTTCCTTGACAGGTCCGATCGCCCCATCGCGCAGCAATTTTGCGCCATATCGACGCCATTTTGTAGCAATTCGTTGAGTGCCCATCTGAGTCACGAGAGATTTTTTAGAAGCGGCAACTTCTGCAAGTCGCCGATTTTCGTACGCGCCTTGCGCGAGCGGCTTTTGACAATACACATGCTTGCCACGGTTGAGTGCTTCCATCGCGATTGGTGCATGCATGTGATCTGCAGTGCTCACAACAACCGCATCAAACTTGTCGGACATCATTGCGTACATCTGACGCCAATCGGCGAATGCAACGGCCGATGCAAAGAGTGGTGCGATCACCTTTCCATCTTTGTCCTTGCTGCCAAGTCGAAGTACGTCGAGTGGTCTTCGATCAATATCACAGAGCGCAACAATTTCTACGGACTTGTGTTTGGCAACCTCAGAGAGATCGCTCGAACCCATGCCACCACATCCCACTTTGGCGATTCTGAGTTTTTCATTTTTCCATGGTCGCCCGGTGCGAATGTTCAAGAGCGAAGGGAAGGCAAATGGCGCAGCGAGTGAGGCAGCAACGAACGATCGTCGTGAAATATTCATAGAGCATATTGAACAATGAAATGAACCTTTGCGGTTGGGCAAACCTAGAAAATTACGCTGTTTTTCAACCTATTGAGTGCGACTCTGCGAAGAAGGAGATGACTCGCCCAAATCTCGTTCGATTTCTTCCAGTGTTCGCCCTGCAGTTTCTGGAAGAAAAAACAGCACGAAAAGTAGAGCGAACATTGCCATGCTTGCAAAGAGTAGGAATGTGTTGCTGGCTCCAAACGAAGTGAGCATGGTGAGAAATGTTGCGCCAACAATAAAGTTGGCAAAATAATTTCCTCCGCAGGCGATTGCGTTCCCTGTGCAACGGGCCTGAAGCGGAAACATTTCACCAATCAGCACCCATACCAATGGACCCATACTAAATGCAAAGCACGCGATATAAACAATCACGCATACCAGCGTCAACCACGCCAGAGTTTCTGATCCTTCGGAAGTGCTTGGAAGATCCTTTGGCGATGCAACATCTGTAGAGCTGCTTACGACTGGACTGGTTGCGGTTGTTGTAGCGGATGCTTGCAGTGAAGTTTTCTGACTATCTGAATCATCAAACTGCTTGAATGCAATTCCCAAAATACCCAACGATGTGACCATGCCTGCCAAACCCCAAATGAGCAATTTGCGCCGTCCAGATTTATCCACCATCCCAATTGTGATGAATGTTGCGACAACATTTACAAGACCAACGACCAATGTGGCCCACAGCGCAGCCTTCTCATCTGCAAATCCAGCCTTCTGAAAAATGCGTGGCGCGTAATAAATGATTGCATTGATACCGATGAGTTGTTGGAAGACTGCCAAAGTTGTAGTGATGATCAAGGCCCTTCTTGCAGCGCGCGATCGAAATGCAAGCCACCAGTGTGGCTGATCTCGCTGACTATCGAGGTCTGCCTGAATATCGCGCAATGCTTTCTCGGCCATTGCGGGTTCGAGTGTGCGATCAAGAACTTTTTTTGCCTCGGCCATTCTGCCACGCGATGCGAGCCAGCGCGGACTTGAAGGCATGAAACTCATTCCCACTGCGAGCACAACACCAGGAACTGCGCCAAGTCCGAACATCACACGCCAGTGCGGAGCCGAGGCGAGATCAACGATGTAGCTGACCATAATTCCAATGGTGATAAACAATTGATAAAGCGTGATCATCATTCCGCGACGATCTGGTGGAGCAATTTCTGCGACATACAGCGGGGCGGCAACTGCGGTTATTCCAATGCCCAAGCCAACAAGAAGACGTGACATGGTGAGTGTTTCTGCGCTATTCGATGCTGCACTTGCAAATGCGCCGACAACAAAGATTGCGCCAGCCAACATATTTGCAGAGCGTCCGCCGAAGCGACGCGTAAACCAACCTGCACCAAGCGCGCCCAAAAAACTACCGACGAGTACTGCACTTGTAATAACTTCTTGACCTTGATCGGTCAGAGAAAAGTTTTTTCCAAGAAACAAGAGCGCTCCGCTGATCACGCCTACGTCATATCCAAACAACAATCCGCCGCATGCAGTCATAGTTGCAATCAACATTACATATGCGTTTTTGCTCATCGATGAATAGTATCTTGCGTCAAAAATTTGACGTTTTAGAACTTTCAGAATTGCATTTTCAGGCGGAGGCCCAAAGCGACAACCGGACTTCCATCGCCACTCGCTGGATCGAATGAAACCTGTAAGTCTGGCGAAAGTTGCATACTGTCAGTTATTTGTAATCGATAAAAAGTCTCTAGAACAGTAGCGCTTTGCGGTTCGCTTCCTGGTATTTCATTGCCATAATTATTATTCGGCTTCGTCCACGCAAAGGCAATTCCAAAGTCATCATCAGGACGACCAAAAGGACGCACAATAGAAAGCCCGACGCTCAGTTCTTGTTGCGCGACAACACCGGTGCTCTCGCCTAATCCATATTCTGCAAACAATCCAAGCCAATCACCAATTTGTTGCTGCGCCAGGAAACCAATCATCGAGTTGGTCTGTTTGATTCCAGTGACGTCACCATATCCAGAATACGACTGGTTTCCGGCGTTCGTCGTTCCGAAGGTCACGTTGTATCTAGAAAAAGTGCCCAGCCAATTTGGGGTCCATCCAACTTCCACACCAGCCCAATACAAACCTGCATTTATATTTTGAAAAGAATCACCTGGATAATCGGCAATATCAAATATGGCAGCGTTGACATAGATGTCCTCACAGGGAATGATCTGTGCGACAAAGCCAGGCGAATATGTTCCTTGCGCAGGCTGGAAAACGCTGTTGCCGTCGAATGCTCCGTTGAGAAATTGACGCGATTCATCGTTTGCATAGAAGTTCAACATAAAAAATTGATTGGGATGCATTTTTCCCGCGCTGAGAACAAGTCTGTCGTCAAGAAAACCTTGTTGAAAACTGACAATATTCAGAGTTGAACGGTTCTCATTTTGCAGCGCGTCCATATTGAAGTATGAACCAGATGCACCTCCTGGTGTCCAATTTGAAGGTTGCCCAATGACATTGTGTTGCCGAAAAAGAATTTGCACTGCACTCGTTCCAAGACCGGGCGTTTTGGCAAGCACTGTGAGAAAATTGACATCGAGCCGACCCACGCCAGCCAAGTTGCCATACCCCGGCAAAGTGCGCGAAAGACTTTGCAGGACAAGCGTGTAGTAAATATTGGACATAGTGCTGCATTGTTCATACAGAAAATGCTCCAAGCCACGAATTGGTCGCATCGGCACCTCGAGCGGATCAGGAAAAATCGGATTGGCTGGCGTGAAACCAAATGGCTTGTCAACCTTGCTCATATCGATTTGACTTGGCATCGGGCGTGGATCAAACAGGGGCAAGAAAGAAGTGGGGCTTAAAAGATCGGCACCAAATTCTGCGCGACGAATGCCATTCATGGTCTCCCAAGGGTCATAGAAAACAGGTGGCTTCAAACCAGTATGGTCGGGCAACATATAGCCCTCGATCGCACGCGAACGAGAAAACGCTGGACCAACTTGTGACTGCGCCATTGCGTCTGTGGTGATGATTAACGTGAGAGAAAATACAAAGCAACGAAATCGCGCACTGTAAAACTTAATCATTAGATCAAAGAATAACTCTCAGTGCCAAGAGTAGCAAACAAGAATATTGGGGCATTACAATTGAACCGTGGCACATATATCACGACTGATCCTCGCATTCATCCTGTTTGGCCAAATCGCAAGAGTCGTTTCTGCAAATACCGATGTCGCCATCACTCCCCCGCCCGATCTTGTTGCGCAATTTTCGCTTTCGCCCTTTTATACAAAGTGTGTGGTTGTGGAAGGACTTCCTGTCGTTGGATCCGCGAAAGTTTCGGATTGTGCTTTACTTGAAGCGGCGTTTCTGATTCGAAAAGAGATTGGGCATCGCCCTGAGATTTTGCGGGCAATGGCAAAAAACGGTGTGCGATTTGCCGTCATGGCGCCGACTGAAATGACTACAGATATTCCAGAACACAGCGACTTAACTCCGCGCAATTTCTGGAATCGCCGCGCGAGAGGACTCGGCGCAACGACTGCGCGACCAGCTGTCAGTTGTGGAGAAGAAAATCTGCTCTGTTTACGTGGCGATCCATATTCCACAGAAAACATTCTCTTGCACGAATTCGCACATGCGATTCACGAGATGGGAATGAACACGATCGATCCAACATTTGACGCGCGCTTGCAGCAAGTCTTTGACTCTGCAAAGGCGGATGGCTTATGGATGGGAACGTATGCGATGGAAAATCGTATGGAATACTGGGCAGAAGGAGCGCAATCTTGGTTCGATACCAACCGAGCCAATGACAAAGAGCATGGACCAATTGATACTCGAGGAAAATTGAAGGTATATGACCCGCGCTTCGCTGCGCTGTTAACAGAAATCTTTGGTGATGGTTCGTGGAGATATGTTCGGCCAGATCGACGAGAGGAATTGAAGAGCGAAGGCCTTGAGCATCTCGCTGGATTCGATCCACACACATTCGCTCCATTTGTATGGCCTGAAAATAAGCGAGGCGATCAACCACTCGAGCCACAACTTGTGTGGATTCCACCCGAAAAAATCCCACGCGCTTCGCCGCCAAATGCAAGCCAACCAACGACGATCCACTTTGTCAATCAGCGCAAGGAAGAAATGGTGATTGAATGGATCGACTCGAATGGAAAGCAAAATTTTTATTGCACTATTCGTCCCGGATCATCGCATCTCCAAAACACATTTGTAGGCCATCTCTGGTTGATTTCACACGCTGGTAAGCCTCTTGGTGCTGTCGTCGCCACAACAACAGATAGTCGCGCTGAAATCAAATAGATCCTGCTACGCGATACATCGTCAGCACTTCTCCTAAATCATCGACGATTGCATCTGGAGGAGGATCCAATTCCTCCACAGGCTCTCCGTGGTTGTATCCACCGCGCACAACGATCGATTGAATGCCTGCACTCTTTGCAGTCATAACATCAGTGTGTGAATCGCCAACGAGCCAAGCATTCGCTGACTGATCTAAACCAGCACGAAGAAAACTCTCGCGCACTACGGCGGGATCAGGCTTCCGCACTGCAAGCGTATCTCCGCCAATAATCGATGAGATCAATTCAGAAAGTTTGAAGTGATCAAGAATCTGACGCGTTGGATTTTCCGGTTTGTTGGTAACGACGCTCAAGATCACGCCTTCTGCTGCAAGAGATTGAAGCGTTTCGCGAGCGTGGGGCATAAGTGTCGTACGAGCCACGCAACCGCGCGAATAAACTTCCCGAAAGATTTCGATGGCAACATTGATCTGTTCATTGGGAGCGCCGCCAGCAATATCTCGCATAATTGCGCGATCAACAAGCAAACGCACTCCATTGCCGACATAGTGACGAATGTCCACATCTGGGCAAGTCGGCAAACCAAGTCGCGCGAGCATTTCATTCGCCGCATCTGCGATGTCACCAACAGAATCGACGAGCGTTCCATCAAGATCAAAGAGGATTGCGGCTGGTTTATGCAGATGCATGGAGAAATAAAGCAATAACTTTACCAATGAAACACCTTCGCATCCGCTGTGAAAACACCTTTAAGTTTGGTCAATCAACCCAAGGAATCGTCGACAGTTCCACTCCAGCATTTCGCTGCGAGAACTGCTTAAGCGCCCATTCATCCGTAAAGAGAATGACCGAGTGATCATCGCGGTCTGTGCCGACAGTCGCATCAGAAAGCAAGTCGGGCGTCCAATCATTTGGCGCACTTGGATTTCGCCACCATCGCACGATTTTCCAACGCGATGGCTCAAGTCTCGACTCCGCACCATACTCCGCCTTCAATCGATACTGCACAACCTCGAATTGCAGCGGTCCAACGGCCGTTAGCAGAGGACGCTGAAACTGACCCGTTCCAACCATCAACATTTGAACGACACCTTCTTGGAGAAGCTGTTCGATGCCAAGTTGAAACTTTTTTGCGTTGCCTGGTTGCGGATTGTTGAGATAGGTAAAACACTCGGGAGCAAATCTTGGAATCTCATTGAAGACAATCGTTCGATCTTCAGTCAGCGTGTCGCCAATGCGCAGAGCATCTTGCCCCACGATTCCGACAACATCTCCAGCCCGACCTTCTTCAACGGTCTCGCGTTGTTGCCCAAAGAGTTTCTGCGCATTGGAAAGACGAATGCGTCGACCACTTTGTGCGTGAATGACGGTCATTTCGCGCGTAAAAGCACCAGAGACAACACGCACAAATGCGATTCGATCGCGATGACGCGGATCCATATTCGCCTGAATCTTGAATACGAATCCGCTGAATGGCGCATCGTTTGGTTGGATAATGCGATTACCCGCAGGACGCGGACCAGGACCGACTGAATGCGCGAGAAACCCGTCAAGCAATAACTGAACGCCGAAGTTGTTTGAGGCACTACCGAAATAGACTGGGGTCACCGCACCAGATGCGACACGCACTTCGTCGAATGTCTCGCCAGCACCGTGCAGAAGTTCGATCTCCTCGCGGGCGCGAACATAATCAAGTTCGTCCAGTTTTTCTTGGATCGCTGGATCTTCAAGCCCGACCACTTTGACTGGCGCGACATAGGCGCCCGCCTTCGTGCGTTCAAAAAGATGCACTTGATGCGTCAGTCGATCGAAGATGCCTCGGAATGTTGGGCCTGAACCAAGTGGCCAGTTGACTGGGAATGCTGTGATGCCAAGAACGGATTCGAGTTCGTCGATCAATTCGATCGGGTTGCGCATCGGCCGATCGCATTTATTCATAAATGTAAAGATTGGAACGCCACGCTTACGGCAGACTTCGAACAGTTTGCGAGTCTGCGCTTCAATTCCCTTGGCGGAATCGATGACCATGACGACTGCGTCCACAGCAGTCAACACACGATATGTATCTTCAGAAAAATCATTATGCCCAGGAGTATCAAGCAAGTTAATTCGAAAGCCGTCATAGTCAAATTGCAGCACTGTCGAACTGATCGAGATACCTCGTTGCTTTTCCAGTTCCATCCAATCACTCGCCGTCGCGCGCTGAGACTTTCTTGCCGTGACTGAACCCGCCAAATCAAGAGCGCCGCCATACAACAGCAATTTCTCCGTCAGTGTCGTCTTGCCGGCATCTGGATGCGAGATAATGGCAAATGTTCGTCGTGGTAAGGGAAGTTCAGTCATGGAATCGTTTCTTCTTTCGCAGCATCCGATTGAATCATTGCGAGTGAAGCAATGTACCTAAAGATGAATGATGATCGAATGGGAGTTGCTCACAATAGTTTCTTGGATACTCTTTCGTAGTGACCGAACCAACCAAACAAACTGCTGAAAGTTATGTCGTATTGGCGGTTGACGATCAGCCAATGATTATCGAAGCAGTTCGTCGATTGCTTGTGAGTGATACAAACGCACAAGTGCATGGTTGCTCGAAGGCTGTTGATGCCTTAGCGCAGGCGATTAAACTGCGCCCTGATGTCATTCTGCAAGATCTCATAATGCCCGACGGAGACGGATTAAACCTTGTTTCCGCGTATCGATCTCATCCAGTTCTCGCCGAAACTTCGGTTGTTGTTCTCTCTTCAAAAGATGATGCCCAGATCAAAGCCGACGCGTTTGCACGTGGCGCTGCGGATTACATCGAGAAACTCCCACCGCTCATAGAATTTGTTGCGCGAGTTCAACATCATGCACGTGCTTCGCGTGCGCAGAAGCAACTCGTTGCCACTGCGGTCGCAATCGCGCGTTCCGAAGAACAAGCAGAATGGGCAGAGACACTCATTTTCCGTATGGTTGAAATGGCGCGACTACGAGATCCAACGGAAACCGCCGTGCATGTGAAGCGCGTCGCTGGCATTTCTAAAATTCTGTACAACGAATGGGCGCACAAACACATTCTTGCCGAGGCTGAGATCGAGTCGCAACAAGAGTTACTTCGTATTGCTGCAATTCTTCATGATGTCGGCAAGGTTGGTATCGCAGACGCCATTCTGAAAAAGACAGGAAAACTCGATTCGGTAGAACTTTCCGAAATGGAAAGACATGCGGAAATTGGTGAAAGTGTTTTCTCAGGATCGAGATCAGTTCTCGATGACCCCGCAGCAGAAGTGGCGCTATGCCATCACGAAAAATGGGACGGCACTGGCTATCCAAACAAACTCCGCGGGGAAAACATTCCACTCTTTGGGCGAATCGTCGCAGTCGCGGATGTCTATGACGCACTTCGATCGCGAAGGTCATATAAGGAACCTTGGCCCCGTGAACGCATCGAGAAGTTTTTTGCTGATGAAGCTGGCAAACACTTTGACCCAGAATTGACCGAAATTTTACTTTCCAATTTGGACAAGATCGAAAGTGTGTGTCTCGAGTTTTCTGATGTAGAAAATGATTCGAAGTGATCCATTTGTTGGGAATGCATCAATTTCGCATGGATAGAATTTCAACATGGGCGACTGGGATGGCAATTCGTTTGTAAAAGCGAGAAAGATCGCAGTACTACTGATAGGTAGTGCCGTGACAATCATTGGCATTGTGATGATTGTCTTGCCTGGCCCAGCGTTTATTGTTATTCCTGCTGGGCTGGGGATTCTTGCATTGGAGTTTGGTTGGGCGCGACGTTGGTTGTCGCAGGCGAAGGCGTGGATATCAGCGGCTGCACAGAAAGCCAAAGGCACGACTTATCATTCGACCATGTCCAATTCAGAATCAACAACTCACGCCGCATCCCAACTACAGTTGATTTCTGCGGTGGAAGCGTCACGAATGCTAAAAAATGGCGAAGCTGCATTAATCGATGTTCGTGAAGTCGACGAACATAAACAACAGCACGTTGCTGGCGCAACACTCTTTCCTTCTTCCATTTTCTCGATCGATAGTTTCCCAAGTGCGAATGAGGGTCAAACAAAACTTTTAATGTGTAACCGCGGTGGACGAGCCACAAATGTCGCAAATCAATTGTGCCAAAGTGGTCGTTCAGATATTGCGATCATCAAAGGAGGTATCACGGCATGGAAGTCCGCAGGGCTTCCTGTTGTGATTGGAGCAAAGGTTCAAATTTCAGTCATGCGTCAAGTCATGATTGCTGCAGGGTCTCTGCTGCTTGTGTTCACAGCGCTTGCAGCTTTTGTCAACCCATGGTTTCTTATAGGAACTGGATTTGTTGGTGCTGGCCTTTTCATTTCTGGTGCAACAGGGTTCTGTGCGATGGCGACAATCCTTGGAAAGATGCCGTGGAACCGATAGAACGAAAGAAACTCTTTCAAATGAAGGCGAGTGCTCATGACTGATCCAAAAAAATCTCTCGAAGAGTGTCGGCGACAAATCGATGAGATCGACCGCCGAATCGTCGAGGCACTTTGCGAACGCGGACGCATCGTCTCACAGGTGGGCGAAGTCAAGCGTGCGGCAGCGCTACCGATTTATGCGCCCGACCGCGAGCGCGCGGTCATCGATCGCGCGATCTCTCGCAATGAAGGCCCACTTTCGAATCAGACAATCGAAGGAGTCTTTCGCGAGATTATGTCTGGTTCATTTCGACTCGAACTTCCACTGAGAGTGGGATTCCTCGGACCAGAAGGAACATTCAGTCACCTCGCCGCGATTCGACATTTCGGATCGAGCGTCGAATCGACGCCACTTGATTCGATCGATTCTGTCTTCAGCGAAGTTTCTTCTGGAAGACTGGATTATGGCTTGGTTCCATATGAAAATTCGATCGGTGGATCGATCGTGGACACACTGGACGCTTTCCAAATATATCCCGCAAAGGCCTGCGCCGAAGCGATGATCGATGTCAGTCAATGCTTCATGGCAAATTGCGCACCAGAATCTGTGAAGCGCATTTGTTCGCGACCTGAAGTCTTTGCGCAGTGTCGCAAATGGCTGGCTGCACGATTTGGCGAAATCGAATTAGTCCCAACAACATCCACATCGATCGCCGTGCAAAAAGCTGCGGCGGAAGGAGACGAAGGAACCGCCGCAATCGGATCATCGCTTGCTGGAGAACTTTTCGGCGTGCGAATCTTGTTTGATCACATTCAAGATCGTCCGCAGAACATCACGCGCTTCTTGGTGATCGGCAAAGATGTCGCACCACCATCGGGAAAAGATAAGACCGCAATCATGTTTCATACTCAAGACCGACCAGGTGCGATTGCAGATGTGTTGGATTGCCTTCGACGCGCAGGCGTGAATCTTTCGCATATCGATAAGCGACCATCAGGACGAACGAACTGGCGTTATGTTTTCTTCATCGACTGCGAAGGGCATATGACCGATCCCGCAGTTGCTGCTGCGATCCAAGAAGCGCGAGGCTTTTGCGATACGCTCGAAATCGTTGGATCATTTCCGTGTGCGCAGCGAACGCTTTGATTGCCAAGCGGTAATCACACGCGGCAATCACACTCAGCAATCACACTCGGCAACCACCGCCGCAACATCCACCAACGCGAGGCGTAGAAACTGGCAACTGTTCCTGCTTCCATGCTTCGAAACCGCCGGCGACATTTAACGCGTCATATCCAAGCCGCCGCAACATTGCTGTTGCGCACGCAGATCGTCCGCCAAGCGCGCAGTGAACAAGCACGCGTTTATCCTTTGGAATTTGCGCAAGCTTGGTGCTCAATCGTGTATATGCAACATTGCACGAACCTTCGACACATCCCAGAGCATGCTCGCTTGCGCCGCGCACATCAAGAATGAAAGAACTTCCCAATTCGTTTGCGGCTTCTTTCACGCTGATTTCTGGCGTCTTTTCCAGATGCGTCGCGGTTGCAATTACAGTCGGCGGCACGACTGCAATGATGTGGTCATATCCAATGCGCACGAGATCGCGAATGATCTCGTCACTCATCGAAGGTTCGCAAACAAGAACAATTTTCTCTTGCGGCTTCACGTATGAGCCAACAACCATTGGAAACATTTTCCCAAGCGGGGCATAAATTGCTCCTGGCAAATGCCCATCGCGAAATGCTGACCAAGCGCGCGCATCAACGACAACTGTGCCTGGCTTTTCCCAAGACGCACTGTGCGATTTCAAATCGGTGACAACTTCTGGTTTGGGAATCTGCCCAAGTACGGGCACACCTTCGCGATTGGAAGTTTTCATTCGAGCGAAATACAGCGGCGGTTCAGGCTGACCTGCAAGAATGTCTTTGACGAACGCACCTTCACTGCGCAGCAATTGTAAAATAGGACTGACTGCTTTCTCATATCCCACAGTTGTTTGCGGCACTGCGCCAAGAGCTTTACCACAGGCACTGCCTGCCCCGTGGCCGGGCCATACTTGCAAAAATTCTGGAAGCTGCGCAAACTTCTGCGCGCTTGCAAAGAGAGCGTGCGCACTCTGATCTGACATGCCTTGAAGCCCCGCCGCAGTTTCAAGCAGATCAGGCCGACCGAGATCGCCAGCGAATACGAAATCTCCACTGATCATTCCGAT
>CAMBWI010000040.1 GCA_945871445.1 Singulisphaera sp. GP187
TTCGAATTGAATTTTTTTTGCAAACTTTACCGCTTTGTGATGGGCAAGCACTGTCGAAAAACAACACTGTGCGCCGATTTCAGAGGTAAAGAGCGCGCGCGCAATGCGATCAATCAGATCACCGCTGAATGCCCTGAATGCGAGACATATGAGCGACTTGCGACTCGCGACTTGCGACTCGCGACTCGCGACTTGCGACTCGCGACTTTGCGTACGCTTCAACCTATGGAAGATCTTGTTCAACTCTCTGTTGCTCAGGGTTGCGCAACGATCACTTTGCGCAGACCCGATGCGCGCAATGCTCTGAACTTTGATCTCATCCAAGCGCTTGCGAATGCAATCACTCGCGTCGCGAAACACATTCAAGAGAAACCAAATGAAATTCGAGTCGTAGTACTTGCTGGAGAAGGAAAATCATTCTGCGCTGGTATGGATTTGAAAGCCGTCATGCACGACCCTGTTCAGATGGGGCGAATGCTTCGACAACTTTCTATGACACTCCTTGCGCTGCGACAATTGCAAGTGCCAACAATCGCACGCGTGCAAGGTGCCGCAATCGGTGGCGGTTGTGGATTGGTCGTCGTCTGTGATTTTGCCGTCACGCATCCTGAAGCAAAACTTGGATATCCAGAGGTCGATCTTGGGGTCTGCCCTGCTGTTGTTGCACCTTGGTTGATTAAAAAAATCGGTGCTGGCCCTGCGCGCGCAATGCTTCTTTGCGGCGGAACGATGAAAGGCGACGAAGGATTCTCGCGCGGACTCGTCACGCACTGCGCACCGCTCGATCAACTTGATTCGACGATGGCCACGCTTGTGACTCGCTTGCTCTCTGGTGGGCCAAACGCATTGGCGTGTACTAAAAAGATGTTGAATGAACTTGATGGATCGAATGACGAACGGATTGCCATCGAGGCTGCAGAACTTTCGGCGAAAGTGATTGCTGGCGAAGAAGCCCAAGCGCATCTATCGCGCTATTTTTCAGTAAATCCCAGTTCGAAAACAGAAAGATAAATCATGCTCCCTGTCGAACGAACCGCTGATGGAATCGCCATCATCTCTCTGACCGCAAATCCATCAAAGCTCCGGGGTGGAGTTGTTGTTTTAGATTCTTGGTTGATCGCCGAAATCGCGTTGACAGTTGATGCAGTCGCTGCAACATCGCCCAATGGAATTGTCCTGCGATCCGCAAGTGAACGAGTTTTCGTTGCTGGCGCAGATTTAGCAGAGATCGATGCGCTTGATGACATCGCGCTCGATGCTTATTTGCGTCGAGGATCAGATGCCTTTGCGCGCCTCTATCAAGTTCCTTGCGCAACTGTCGCGTTGGTGCACCGCGCTGCGCTTGGTGGTGGATTAGAAGTTGCGATGCACTGCGACGGCATCATCGGAACGCTTGCTGGCGCAGAAGAAAAACAATGGAGAATTGGATTGCCTGAATGCAGCCTTGGAATTTGTCCAGGTTGGGGAGGGACGCAGATGTTGCCTGCGAGGATCGACCCCACAACTGCAATCACACAAACAGCAACTGGCCAAACAAATTCCGTCAATGCGTTGCCTGCTGGATTGTTCGATGTTGCTGTCAATGCCGGCGACGACGCGTTGCGTGTTGCGCTTGATTGGCTCGCGGCGAATCCACGCTCGAAGCCGCGATCGCAACCAAAATCGATCGACGCTGTTCTTGCACCGAAGATTCAATCCGCCCTTGCGACAGCTCGCGAAACACTCCCTGCGACTGATGCTGCAAATGCGGTCTTGGAATGTGTCGAAGTTGGGATCAAGAACGGATGGCAGTCGGCGCTCGCAGCGGAACGCAAGCATCTTGTCGCACTTCGGCATACGCCGGTTGCCCGCGAAAAACTTGCTCAATTCCTGAAAGCCTAGGAATAACTTGAATTATTCCGAGGATTATTCTGAGGGTTATTCTGAGGATTATTCCGATTTTTGACTTTTGACTCGAAGGTCGTCGCTACCTTTTGATCATGAAATGGGTTATTGTTTCAACTCTTCGCAACACAACAACGGATTTTTTATGACAACAACAAACAGCACCAATCTTGCCGACAACCTGAAAAATATTTCCGCCAACGATCGCAAGCAGATCGAAGCTGCGCAAGAAATGCTCGGGCCAGATCCTGCGACGATGGGTGTGATCAAGAATACTTTTTGGGGAACATTTCGAGAGGACTTGCTTTTTCCATATCCCAAGAGCACGAAAGAAGAAACTCAGCGTTGCAACGAACTGCTTGCAAGACTTGATACATATCTCAAGACCGAACATCCAACTCATGAGATTGATCAGCAACAGAACATTCCAGAATGGGTCGTGAAAAAACTCTTTGACCTTGGTGTGCTCGGCATGACCATCTCACAAGAATTTCAAGGCGGTGGATTTGGAATTACCAGTTACAACCGAGTGCTTGAACGAATTGGGCGTGCGTGTGGATCGACTGCAGTGTTGGTCTCGGCGCATCAATCAATCGGATGCAAAGCGTTGATGCTGTTTGGAACGCCAGAACAGAAGAGTCACTTTCTTCCTCGCTTGGCGAAAGACACACTGAGTGCTTTTTGTCTCAGCGAACCGAATGTTGGATGCGATGCTGGAGGACAAGAAACACGCTGCGAAGTCAGCGAAGATGGAACGCATTTCATTCTCAATGGCGAGAAGAAATGGGCAACTTCTGCGGCGCTGAGCGGACTTTTCACGGTGATGTGCAAGCAGAAAATCACTGATCCAAAAACTGGAAAGACGAAAGATTCTGTGACTGCGCTCATTTGTACTCCAGATATGGCAGGCATCGAAATCTTCAGTCGCAATCGATCGAAGTGCGGCATTCGTGGAACGTGGCAAGCAGGAATCCGATTGACGAATGTCAAAGTTCCACGAAGCAATTTGCTATCGAAAGAAGGCAGAGGGCTGAATGTTGCTCTGACGTGTCTGAATTATGGACGATGCACTTTGTCTGCTGGAATGCTTGGCGGAGCCACATACGCCTTCGAGCAGGCGACGAAATGGGCGAAGTATCGATATCAGTTCGATCGACCGCTGGGCGAATTTGATCTTGTGAAGGAACGGCTCGCACGGAGTGCCGCGTACATCTATGCGATGGATGCAATGCTCTATATGACCACGGGATTCTTAGACCGCCACGACGAAGACATTATGCTGGAAACTGCAATGTGCAAAGTGTTCTGCAGCGAATATGGATATCGAACCGTGGATGATGCGATGCAAATTCTCGGCGGCGAATCGTATATGACTGTAAACAATATCGAGCGAATTTGGCGTGATTCTCGCATTAATACGATCGTCGAAGGTGCAAACGAAGTTATGCACTCTTTCATCTTTGCGTATGGTTCAAAGCAACTCGGCGAATGGATGTTGGGCATCAAAGCAAAGCCATTCAAGCAAATCGGCGCGGCGGCGCGCATCGGCGGAGAACTCTTCTTGGGTATGCGTCGGCCAGTTCCAAGATTTGCAAAGATTCATCCAAAGCTACAACGCCATGCTCAGGAAATGATGTTCCGCATTCGTGACCATTCTTACAACGTAAAAATGATGTTCAAGGAACACGAAGAGGGATTGATCGGAAATCAATTCATCCAAGCGCGACTTTCGAAATGCGCGATGTGGATTCACGCAGTTGCTTGCACGCTCAGTAAGTGTGATGCAAGATTGCGATCTGGCTTGGAAGGTGCAAAGCTTGCACATGAAATGTTGGTGGTCGATCAACTCTGCGCAATTGCGAACGCCCAAATCGATGAAGAGACGCGGGGTCTTCGCTGGAACATCGACGCGATCACTCGTTCATGCGCAGATTCTGTGCTTGCGCAAGCAGACGGATTGAGCAATACGGATTACTCCATTCCAGAGCGAACGCCAGTGATGGCAGCTCGGGGAACTGGGCTACCAAATGCAACCCACGGCATTGTTCAATTCGGAAGCGGAACAGCATTCACTGGCCACAAGGTGGAGTAACCGCTGAAAAGGTATTTTCTCAAGATTTCCCTTGTTTTTATAGCAGTTTGATCAGGAACCCCCCCATCGTCTATTCTTTTCCCTTCCTGTATCGCAGCTTGATCAGTTCACACTCTTTTTTTGGAGCATTGAATGCACATTCTTGAAAGCATGGTTCAGCACGGACACGAACGGATTTCCTTCACCAATGATTCCGCAACGGGTCTGAGGGCCATCATCGCGATCCACTCGACAGTGCTTGGCAACGCGCTTGGCGGAACCAGACGTTTTTATTATGGCAATGAGAATGATGCGATTTTCGATGTGTTGCGACTCTCCGAGGGAATGACATACAAAGCAGCTGCGGCTGATCTCGCTCTCGGCGGCGGAAAGAGTGTGATCATCTTGAACAAGCAAGGCGAACAACCTACTGAAGCTCAAGGGCGCGCGATGGGTCGATTCGTTGAAAGTCACGGCGGTACATACATCGCCGCAGAAGATGTTGGCGTGAGTCCACAATTCTGTGATTGGATGGCGCAAGAATGTCGTCACATCATGGGAGGCGAAGCTGTTTCTCATGGTGGCGATCCGAGTCCTTGGACTGCACTTGGTTGCTTCAATTCGATGAAGGCGTGCCTTCGACATCTTGGTCGCAAGGTTGATTTCTCCAATCTCTCTGTTGGCGTGCAAGGATGTGGCGCGACGGGTTACAAGTTGGCGAAGTTGTTGCGTTCAGCTGGCGCAGCGGTCATGGTCACCGATGTGCATGTGCCAACAATGAAGCGCGCTGTTGAAGAACTTGGATGCGTTGCGCTTGGCAACGACCGCAATCTTTTCCACGAAAAACTGGACATTTTGGCTCCATGTGCGATGGGCGGAGTTCTTGATCACGCAACGGTCTCCAACCTGCACTGCGAAATAATCTGTGGAACAGCGAACAATCAACTGATGAATCCTCATACGGATGGAGCGCTGCTCAAGAAGCGCGGCATTCTCTATTCACCAGATTTCATCGCAAACGCTGGTGGCCTAATTCGACTCGGTGGATTGCATCTTGGCATGACCGAAACGACGATCGATCAGAAAGTTGCGGCGATCGAAGAGACAACGCTTGCAGTGATGCGAGAATCTGCTCATAGCGAAAGTGTTTCTGATGCGGCGATCGCTTATGCAAAGCGCCGAATCGATGCAGCTCGCAAGGCGAAGGCGGAACAGATGGCTCCAACTACTTGAGTGGTTGATGACATTTGATGACGGAAGCAACTCTCGGTCGCCTTGAAATAATTTGCGGTCCGATGTTCTCTGGAAAGACAACGGAGTTGATTCGTCGCATTGAAGAGGCGCGCAACTTTGGTTTCACCACACGTGCGATCAAACCGACAACGGATACGCGTTATTCCGCACTCGATTTGGTCACGCACACTGGCCAACGCATTCAGGCATCTGCGGCAATGAACGCGGCCGAAATCCTCGCGATCGCCAAGGAATTTCCGATTGAAGCACGCATGAAAGTCATTGCAATCGACGAAGCGCATTTTTTCGCAGCAGATCTGTCGCAAGTATGTGTCACGCTTCTTTCTTGGGACTTTCGTGTCATCGTGGTCGGTCTGGAATTTGATCACCGTGGAGATGTCTTTGATCCCTTCCCGACATTGTTCAACATCTCGCACAACATCACACGGCTTGTGGGTCTTTGCGCCGTCTGCGGTTGTGACGCAATTCATACGCAACGAATGATTGACAGCAAAGAGCGAATCGTCGTTGGAGGAGTTGGCGATTACGAACCTCGCTGCGTAAAATGTTTCGCGCCGTCGCGGGGGTGACTCGCAAGTCAGTATTCTCAAGCGCATATGCAGCAACTCACTGGTCTGATTGGCATTGGAGTCATCCTTGCGATTGGATTTGCCCTTTCAACAAACAGACGGTCTATCAATGCACGCACCATCGTCTCTGGAGTTGCAATTCAATTGTTGCTTGCGTTTCTTTTCTTGCGTTTTCCCCCTGTTGTTCGAGTCTTTGATTTTTTCGCTGCTGGGGTGACTCGCATCATTTCGTTTGCCGATGCAGGCACAGTATTTATTTTTGGCAAAGCCGCAGATCCAAGTGGACCTTGGGGCTTCATTTTCGTTGTCAAGGTGTTGCCAATTATTATTTTCTTCGCATCGTTGATGGCTGTCCTCTATCACTTGGGAATAATGCAGCGCCTTGTGGCAGTGTTGGCATGGATCATCCGCAGCGTGCTGAATGTCACTGGAGTTGAAGCGCTTTCTGCATCTGCGAATATTTTCGTTGGTCAGACTGAAGCGCCGCTCACCATAAAACCATTCATTGCAACGATGACAAGATCGCAAATAATGGCTGTAATGACAGTTGGTTTTGCAACAATCGCAGGCAGTGTGATGGCGGCGTACATCGTGATACTTGGTGGCGATGACGAATCGAATCGCATTCTGATGGCAAAACATTTGATGACTGCCAGCGTGATGTCCGCGCCCGCAGGATTGGTGATGGCGAAACTGATGTTGCCTGAAACCGAAAAACCGTGCGATGAATCGCTCGATGCTCTCAAGACGATTCCAAAGACCACACGCAATGTGATGGACGCCGCAGCAGAAGGAGCGACAGATGGTTTGCGATTGGCGCTGAATGTTGCAGCGATGCTTGTTGCTTTCGTTGCACTCTTGGCGTTGTTGAATTATCCGCTTGCTGCGCTCAGTGAAATCAATTCAATCGCAGCGTGGCGTGCCGTACATGGCATTCCTGTTCTAACCTTTCAGAATGTACTTGGTTATGTCTTCACTCCACTTGCTTGGTGCATGGGTGTGGGTTCAGAGGACGCGCGCAAAGTTGGATCGCTTATGGGACAGCAAATTATTGCCACCGAATTTGTTGCGTATGTTGATCTAAGTTCGTCGCTTCGCGACGGAACGATCGGCTTTCGCGCTGCACAAATTTCCACGTATGCACTCTGCGGCTTTGCAAATTTGCCGTCGATCGCAATTCAAATCGGCGGACTGAGCGCGATGGCGCCAAATCGTCGTGGCGACTTTGCAGCTTTGGGTCTGCGCGCGATGGTCGCTGGCGCACTCGCTTGTTGGATGACTGGAAGTGTTGCGAGCTTGTTCATTCCCGAGTGATTCGATTCGGGATCGAAGTGGAGTACATTTATCCTGCGCATGCATTCGCGAGTGATTCGATTCGGGATCGAAGTGGAGTACATTTACGCTGCGCATGCATTCGCGAGTGATTCGATTCGTGATCGAAGTGGAGTACATTTACACTGCGCATGGCAGATGAATACCGAAACCCTTCGTATCCGCCACCACCTGCTCGACGAAGATCTGGCGGATGTTGCGGATGTTCTGGTTGTGGAACGTTCTTTGTACTCGCGCTTCTTGCAGCAGTAATTTATTTCGGCGTTCGGTCGTGTGACAAGATCAGCGACGCCTTCAATAAATTTTCAAGCGCTATGACTGGATTCATCGCCGTTCAAACAACCGTGACAAGCACATTGGTCAGCGCGCTTGGGGATCTTCAGCCGCAAGGTGGACTGCTCGTTGGCTGGCGTGAAATCGATACGCGTGTGAAGTTCGACCGTGAGACGACGGTTGGTGTGTTTGGATACAAAGTCCCTGTCGGCTCGGTGAGTGTTTTGCTGGAAGTACCAGGCAATCGTGCGCAGTACATCATTCCATCCAATGGACCAAACGATGAACATTGGAATGCGCAAGCCATCAGCGATAGCGTCATAATGCTCACTCTTCCAGCGCCAATCGTCAATGACAAGGTGGTGGAAGTTCAATCCGATCCTGGCAAGATGAGGGTGTACATCGACAACGATTGGATGGAACATCTCATTCCAAGTGGCGGCGACATCGACCAAGCGAAGAAACTACTTCGACAAGCTGTCATTGAAACTGCGCAGACCAAGCCTGCACTTGCAGAAGTTCGAATCGAAGCACGACAAGTGGCTGGAAAATTCTTCAGCGAACTTTTCACAAGGTCACTTGGTCGATCCATCACCGTTCTCGTGCAATTTGCTGACGAGATCGACGCGCAAGGCTCGAGTGACTTTCCAAAGTAACCCGCGCATGTACAGAGTTTCGCCCGCAACGGTGCGGGTATTCTGATTCTCAATGATTCAAGCCGCAATTCCGTGTTCGGACGATCTTCCATATCCGTCGCAAAGACAGCTTGTATTTGGCTCAGAAATGGTTGCGACAAGCCAACCGCTTGCAGCACAAGCGGGGCTGGAAATGTTGCGTCAAGGTGGAAGCGCTGCAGATGCTGCGATCGCCGCCGCCGCGGTGTTGACCGTGACCGAGCCAACAACAAACGGAATCGGGGGTGATGCATTCGCAATTGTGTGGGATGGAAAAGCACTTCACGGAGTGAATGGCAGCGGACAATCGCCAGCTCTCCTTTCGCGCGAACACTTTTCTGGCAATGACAAGATGCCAATGAGTGGTTGGTTGCCGATCACTGTTCCTGGGCAAGTTGCACTCTGGGCGGATTTGAATAAACGATTCGGTCGATTGCCATTCGATGTATTGCTTGCGCCAGCGATTGCGTATGCGAGAGATGGATTTCAAGTTGCTCCACTGACTGCACAATTGTGGAAGCGTGCCGCGAGTGTGTATGCCAAACGTCCCAATACACAAGCGTGGAGTGAGACATTCCTCAAAGATGGCGAAGCTCCGCGCGCTGGAACGAAAATGCGTTTGCCTGATCATGCACGCACGCTCGAAGCGATAGCCCAAAGCAACGGTCGCGCGATGTATGAAGGCGATCTCGCCAAAGCGATTGATGCTGCCTCTCGAGATCAAGGTGGTCATCTTCGATCTTCCGATCTTGCCGCACATAAAACCGATTTTTCATCGACAATTTCTGTGCCTTATCGCGGATACCGGCTTCACGAAATTGCCCCAAATGGTCAAGGAATTGCGGCATTAATTGCGCTAGGCATTCTCGAAAGCAAAGACTTTGCAAATCTCTCGGCGGATTGTCCGGATGTGTTGCATATCGCCATCGAAGCAATAAAGCTTGGCTTCGCAGATGCGCATGCGCATGTTGCAGATCCTGCGCATATGCGAATCACGTCTGCGGAGTTGCTCGATCCTTCACGACTTCTCGCTCTCGCAAAGCGAATCGATCTTGCGCAAGCGCAGGATTTCAGCAGTGGCATTCCAAAGCCTGGCGGCACGGTCTATCTCTGCGCCGCCGATTCGCGCGGAATGATGATCTCATTCATTCAGAGCAACTATGCAGGATTTGGTTCTGGTGTTGTCATTCCTGGAACAGGCATTGCAATGCAAAATCGTGGCGCGTGTTTCAACCTCGAACACGATCACCCAAATTGCGTCGGTCCATCGAAGCGGCCATACCACACGATCATTCCAGGATTCGTTACGCGTATAACACCAACTGGAGAAGAACCGGCAATGGCGTTTGGTGTGATGGGTGGATTTATGCAACCACAAGGTCATATGCAGGTCATGATGCGAATGGTCGACTTCGCACAAAATCCACAGGCAGCACTTGATGCGCCACGCTGGCAATGGATGCAAGGAAAATCAATTCAGTTGGAACCAGGATTCTCGGACGCAACAATCGCGGAATTGCGCCGCCGTGGGCATGAAATCACAATTGCGGACGCAAAGACAGTCACATTTGGCCGTGGGCAAGCGATTGTTCGGATGCAAGATGGTTGGATGGGTGCGAGTGATTTGCGCGCCGATGGACTTGTTGCGGCAAGATAAGTAACAATCTCTTGGCAGAACGGTTTCTGCGAAACCTCTCCTCTGCGCTACACTTTTTCAATGCCCATTAAGAGTATTTTGAAGTTAGAAATCGAGCGCGTCTCTATCCTCGACGAGCACGGAAATTATGACGAGAAGCTTGGCGCGGGTCTGATTCCGGACACCGACCTCGTGAAACTTTATGAAGCGATGTCGTCGTGTCGCTATCTCGATGAAGTCGCTTTCAAATTGCAACGCTCCGGACGCATGGGAACCTATCCGCAGAACATGGGACAGGAAGCCGCCAGTTTGGGTGCTGCGTATGTCTTGAATCAAGATGATTGGTTGGTCACTTGTTACCGCGAAAATTGCGGACTCTTCTGGCGCGGCGTTCCAATGGAAGCAATTCTTCTGCACTGGATGGGCGACGAGCGCGGCAATGCGATGCCTCGTCCTCACTTTGCAACTCCCATCGCCGTTCCCATCGGCACGCAAATGTTGCACGCAACTGGATTGGCGTGGGCATCCAAGTATCGCGGCGAAAAACAAATCGCTTGCACATTCTTTGGGGATGGCGCAACAAGTGAAGGCGACTTCCATGAAGCAGCGAATTTCGCTGCAAATCTGGACATTCCTGTTGTTTTCTGTTGCCAGAACAACTTCTGGGCGATCAGCGTTCCTGGCAAGATTCAGTGCAGCGCACCAACTCTTGCTCAGCGTGGCATCGCATACGGAATGCCATGCATGCAGGTTGATGGCAACGATATTTTTGCGTGCGTGTATGCAGTCAAAGAAGCAGCTCAACGTGCGCGCAAAGAATGCCGGCCAACCTTTATCGAAATGGTCACCTATCGACTTGGTGATCACACCACCGCGGATGATGCGCGCCGATACCGCGATCAATCAGAGGTTGATGTTTGGAAGTTGCGTGATCCACTTCTGCGAACTCGTAAATTTATGGAAAGCAAAAAACTTTGGAATTCATCCAAAGAAGATGCCATGCGGCAGCGCATCGAGGTTGAAGTGAACGCCGCAGTCGCGCGATCCGAGCAAATCGTTGCGCCAGAAATCTCTGACGTCTTTAATTACACCTTTGCAGAACTGCCGTCAGATTTGGTGCAGCAACGCGATTCGATGCAAACACATTCGTTGGCATCCGAAGCCACCGTTCGATCGGAAGGACACTAAAAATGGCGAATCTCAATCTTGTTCAAGCAATCAATCTTGCACTCATCCAAGAAATGGAAAAAGATGACCGCGTGCTGCTGCTCGGCGAAGATGTCGGCATCAATGGCGGCGTTTTTCGAGTCACCGAGGGACTTCACGCTCGCTTCGGCGCGCGACGCGTTGTCGATACTCCTCTTGCAGAAAGTGGAATCATCGGAACCTCGATCGGACTTGCGATGGCAGGTCTGCGACCAATTCCCGAAATTCAATTCGATGGATTCTTGGGACCAGCCTATGACCAGATTTGCAGTCACGCAGCTCGAATGCGAACACGAACGCGTGGTGCGTTCACGGTGCCGTTGACGATTCGCGTTCCTGTTGGTGGCGGCATTCACGCTCCGGAATTACACAGCGATTCTCCCGAAGCGATTTATGCGCATCAACCTGGCATAAAAGTTGTGATGCCAAGTTCGCCCTATGACGCGAAGGGACTTCTCATCAGCGCGATTCGAGATCCTGATCCCGTCATCTTCTTCGAGCCCAAGCGTGTCTATCGCGCATTCCGCGAAGAAGTTCCAGAGGATGAATACACAATTCCAATTGGCAAGGCTCGCGTTGTCTGCGAAGGAACTGAATTGACCATCGTCAGTTGGGGCTCAAGTGTTCTGCAGTGCATGGAGAGCATCGAAAAATCATCGCGTTCGATTGAATTGATTGACCTCCGCACGATCTTTCCGATGGATCTCGAAGCGATCGAAGCGAGCGTGCGCAAGACGGGTCGATGTGTCGTTGTGCACGAAGCTCCTCGAACTGGTGGTATGGGAGCAGAAGTTGCAGCGCAAATTATGGAGCGCTGCTTCCTCTATCTCGAAGCACCCGTTCAGCGAGTCACTGGTTTCGACACGATTATGCCTTATTACAAGCTCGAATTGAATTACATGCCCGACGCAAACCGTATTAGCGGAGCGATTGAGGATGTCTTCTCGTTCTGATTCACCAAATTCTTTTACCCCCGTATCCTGAACATACATATGGCTGGACTCAAACAACCCGCGGATAAAAGCTACTTCCTTCTTCCAGATTTGGGCGAAGGTTTAGTCGAAGCAGAACTTATTCGTTGGTTGGTCAAGCCAGGCGAAGCCGTCAAGGAATCTCAGCCGATGGCGGAGATGCAAACCGACAAGGCACTTGTCGAAGTGCCAAGCCCGTGGGCGGGAACAATTAGCGAACTCTGTGGCAAGGAAGGCGACATTATTAAAGTTGCTGCGGTGCTTGTGCGATACGGTGCGAGTGTCGCAGGCGCGCCAAAAACTTCAGCTACACCCGCGAAGACCGCCGCAAAAGAATCAGCGCCCGTATGTGTCTCATCACAAGTTGCCGCTGGAGTCAAGGGATCAAGCGATGACCTGAGCAAAGATCAAGGAACGGTCGTCGGCAGTATGCAGGGAACGCTCAATGTTGCAAGTCGATTTGCACGCCGAGATGATGAGCATCTCGCGACAACGACATCAACGAAGACACCACAAGGCAAGTCGCTTGCAACTCCCGCAGTGCGACGAATTGCGAAAGAACTTTCGATCGATATCAATCGCGTCGACGGCACAGGCCGCGGTGGTCGAGTCACTGCAACCGACGTCGATTCCTTTGCGCATGCAGCTCCTTCGACGAAAAAAGGTCAAAATACAGCTACTGGTAGTGGATTTTCCGCGCGCGCCGTTGCTGCTCCCATCAAGTTGCCGCCTGTTGATAAAGATGGTGTTTCGCAGCGCATTCCATTCCGTGGAGTTCGTCGAAAGATCGCAGAAGCAATGGCAAAGTCCGTGCAAACCGCGGTGCATTTCACAGCAGTTGATGAGGCTGATGTCACACAACTCGACATCAAGCGCAAAGAATATTCGCGCGTCATTGGCGAGAAACTTTCGATGCTTCCATTTGTGATGATCGCAGTTTGCAAAGCGCTTCGTGCATTTCCTGCGCTCAATGCGAATGTCGATGATGCAAACAGCGAAATATTGATCAAGGGCGTAATCAATATTGGAGTCGCGGTCGATACAGAATCTGGATTGATGGTTCCAGTGATTCGTGATGCGGATCGCAAGTCTGCTTTGGAACTTGGCACTGCTGTGCGAACTCTCGCGGCAAAGTGCAAGGATCGATCGATCACTCGCGAAGAATCGATGGGCGGAACATTCACAATCTCGAATGTGGGCTCGTACGGTGGAATGTTTGCGACACCGATCATCAACTATCCAGAAGTCGCAATTCTCGCTGCGGGTCGCGCACGAGAACGCGTGCTCGTCAAAGACGGGAGGTTCTACGCAGGACTTGTTCTCCCACTTTCGATCTCGTGCGATCACAGAGTGGTCGACGGCGCGCAGGCAGTTCGATTCCTCTGCGAAGTGATTCGGTTGCTGGAAAATCCAAACGAATTCACCGAGTAACGGTGGCAGACTCGACACCTCAGATCGGCTCTGGCGAAACACCTATTCTTGATTTCAACGATCCACGGCTCGCCGATTATCGTTTTCTGCGAGATCGTGATTTGTCAGGTGTCCGCAGAAGCGAAGGGCTCTTCGTTGGGGAGACGCTGCCCATTCTGACACAGATGTTGGCGATACCTGGGATAACCCGAAGCGTTCTTGCATCTGAGCGTATGTCCGAGCGCGCAGCGCAAGTGATTACACAATCTGCATCACCCGATGTCCCGCTGCTCATTGCCAGCGATGCAATCATTGAACAAACTGCGGGATTCGATGTGCACCGCGGTGCACTGGCCATCGGACTTCGCGCACCACTTGATCGACGGACTCCTTCCGATTGTGCATTCCAATCCGCCAACCTGATGATCGCTCTTGATGGCGTCATCAATATGGACAATGTTGGCGCAATTTTTCGTGGTGCTGCTGCGTTTGGGGTTGGTGGAGTTTTGCTTTCAAAGGATTCTCACGATCCGCTCTATCGAAAGGCTCTACGAGTGTCGATGGGATATGCGCTGACGATTCCGTATGCATGGTGCGACAATCTCGCTTCGACAATCTACGAAATGCGAAATCACCGACCCCAGTTGCAAGTACTTGCTGCCGATTGTTCACGATCAGCACAGAACATTGCAAACTTCGATGCGCATGCCCAAACAGAAACTCCCCCAAGAATGTTGGTCGTCGGCAGTGAATTCGAAGGAATCTGTGCAGAAGTCCTTGCGGCATCAACGCATCGAGTACGGATTCCAATTGCTCCATCGGTTGATTCATTGAATGCTGCGGTTGCTGCAAGTATTTGCCTGCATCGATTGGCAAATCAGTTGGGCTGACCTATCAAATGAACTTCTAAACGGCAGATATTCGGGCCTTTCAAGCGCCAATACATTGCTTGAGACGACTTCAGAAACTTCCGAACTCGTCCCAAATCTCGTGCGTATCACTCTCAATCATTACACACGAAAGGATGGGATGAATGGGCGATCAACCAAGGGACATCAAGAATCAGGATTCTCTCAAATGCGAAAACATCGCACGTACTGCGCATAAAAATCGTATCGCACGAAATATGTTGGCTGCGTGTACGGTCATCATAAGCGTCGCAGGACATCAGACTCCTGCAAGCGCAGTCGATCAAGCAATAAGCAATAGCGCCTCTGGGGATGCAAACTTAAAACCTACAAACGAAATCCAGTACGCCCGAAGTCTTTCTCGCGCATTCCGCGAAGTGGCAAAGCGAGTTGGACCAAGCGTTGTTGCTATCACGACAATCGATCGTGCACCGTTTTCAAGAGAATTCGGGCAGAGCAATCCAGGGAGATCCCCAAACGCTCCTCGAATGCCACAGCGCATGAATCCTGGAAATCAACAGCGTGGCGAAGGGACAGGCCTTATTTATTCAAGTGATGGATTGATCATTACGAACAATCATGTCATCGCGGGAGGCGACGAATTTATTGTTCGATTGTCGGATGGGCGCGAAATGAAAGCGACACAGGTTGGGAGTGACCCCGAAACAGATCTTGCCATCATTCGGATTCAAGCTACGGATCTTCATCCTGCAACATTCGGAGACTCGACTGCAATCGAAATTGGTGATTGGGTACTTGCAATCGGTTGTCCATTTGGACTCGAAAACTCTGTGACAGCTGGAATCATCAGCGCAAAAGGGCGTGATGGAGTTGGACTCTCTACTTTCGAGGAATACATTCAAACAGATGCTGCGATCAACCCAGGAAATTCTGGTGGACCACTCATCGACCTTGATGGGAGGGTCGTTGGAATCAATAGTGGCATCGCTTCACAAACTGGCGGCAGCGCGGGAATCGGCTTCGCCATTCCAAGTCACATTGTCAAGCGCATTGCTGATTCGATCTCCAAAGGCGATTCGGTGCGAAGAGGTTGGCTAGGTGTTTCAATGCAAGAACTCAACGAAGAACTTGCGGAAAATTTTGGACTCGATTCGACCGACGGCGTTCTCATCTCTGGAATTGTTCCAAGGACTCCTGCCGCGAATGCGGGATTAGCCGTTGGCGACATCATTGTGACCATCGATGGCAAGGCCACGCAGACACCTGCTCAGTTGATGCGTTGTATTGCCAACTGCGAACCCAACACTCCAATCACTCTTGGATTTATTCGAAGCGGAAAATCAATGACGACCGATGCAATGCTTGGAGAGCGTCCAAGTTCATCGAATGCGAAATCATCACCCAAACCCGTTTCGCCGAACATCGAAGAATCACTCGGGCTCGAAATTCGAGCACTCGACTCAGAATCTGCGATTGCTCTCGGCGCAACGGGCAAGGGTGTCTATATCTCTGCAACGCTCGAAGGTGGAGCGGCGGAAAATGCCGGAATAGTTACAGGCGACGTGATTCGTGAAATAAGCGGAATGGCGATCATCGATGTTGAAACATGCCGTGCCGCACTTGCGAAATCAAAGACTGGCAAAAATATCAGGGTATTGCTTGAAAGAGATGGAAAAGCAGTTTTTACCCTGCTGAGGCGAAATCCCTAAATGAATCATCTACTCCCCGCACAAAATGCGGGGAACCTGCGAAGCGTATTCGCGGGTACCAAGCCATGGCGGAACGCCCTCCGCCATGGTTTTCTTTTTGTAATCGACCCTATGCTTTCAGTTCCACTATGACTCTCGATCGATCATTTCAGGTTCAGCTTCGCCAGAGAGTTCTATTCACTCAAGATGTTTTTTCGCCGGAGAACACAACTCTCGCAAGCGTATGTTGTGACACTTTGCAAAGGAGAGTGATTGCGTTCATCGATAGTGGTGTTCACCAAGCGCATCCAGACATTGGGGAGAGACTGGCAAATTATCTTGGAGCGCGAGCAAAAATCGGTGAGCCAGTTCCTGAACTCAAAATGGTCGAAGTCGTCAGTGGTGGAGAAGAAGCGAAAAATTCTATCGATGTCTGCGAACAAGTGATGGCTGCGACCGATCGATATGGGATCGACCGCAAAAGCTTTGTCTTGGCGATTGGCGGAGGTGCGGTGCTTGATGCGGTTGGACTTGGCGCAACGCTTGCTCACCGCGGAGTAAGGCTCATTCGAATGCCAACAACAACCTTGGCGATGGATGATGCGGCGATGGGTGTCAAGAACGGTATCAATAAGTTTGGGAAGAAAAATTTTAGTGGGACTTTTTCGGTTCCGTGGGCAGTCATTGCTGACGAACAATTTCTGACGACGCTGACCGACCAACAATTCTTGTGTGGATTCAGCGAAGCGGTCAAGATCGGATGTCTGAAAGATCCGTCGTTATTCAACTTGATCGAACAGAATGCTTCCAAAATTGTCGCCCGTGATCCTTTGATATCAATGGCCATTATCAAACGCAGCGCAGAACTGCACTTGGATCACATCGCACAAGGTAGCGATGCATTCGAAACTAATGAAGCTCGACCGCTGGACTTTGGACACTGGGCTGCGCATAAATTGGAATCAATGAGCACTTATGAAATCGCTCACGGCGATGCAGTTGCAATTGGCATCGCACTTGACTGCGAATACGCAGTGCGAATGAAAATGCTCCCTCAAGCCGATTCGAATCGGATCATTGCGTCTCTCAAAGCACTGCGACTTCCAACATGGCATCCTCTACTTTCGCAGATCGACCAACTTCTACGCGGGCTCGAAGAGTTTCGAGAGCATCTTGGAGGGCGTATGAACATCACACTACTGAAGTCCATTGGAGAATCCACCGAAGTACATCAGATGGATTCTGCAGTTGTGGCTGCATCAGTCAAGGCTCTCGCGCACTAGAATCTGATTTATGGCGACTTCTCTCACTTCAAGCAAGATTGTGGATCAATATTTTCTTGAACACCGAGCGAAGGTGCTGGATATTGCGGCATTTTTGGATCGCTTCGATCGAGCGGCCGCCGCAGAAGGAGTCGCAACTTCAGCAGCAACAACTGATGTGCGAGTTCGTGCATTGTGCGCAGCTTTGGATCTTCTGCGCGATGGTCACCCTGATCGTGCGCGACGTGCGCTGGAATTGTGGAGCGATCATTCTGTAGAACCTGTAGCAAAAGCTGGAATGAAGGGCGCAATTGGCGCTGTACCACTTCCCTGATATCAAGCGAACTATGTATATCGATCCTCACATTCATATGGTTTCGCGAACAACAGATGACTATCAGCGCATGGCGCTTGCAGGTTGTGTTGCGATCACCGAGCCCGCATTTTGGGCGGGATATGACCGATCGTGCGCGCAGGGATTTATGGATTATTTTCGCCAGTTGACCGAGACTGAACCAAAGCGCGCTGCACAATTTGGAATTCAACATCACACGTGGCTCTGTATCAATCCAAAAGAAAGTGAAGACATCGGACTCGCTCGCGAAGTGCTTGCGGAAATCCCAAGCTTCCTCGATCGACCCAATGTGCTTGGAATTGGCGAAATCGGTCTGAACAAGAATTCGCGTAATGAATTGGTTGTGCTCGAAGAACACATTGCTCTTGCGAAAAGCCACAACTTGTTGATCTTGGTGCACACCCCGCACTTGGAAGACAAGATGAAAGGCACACGCATGATTATGGATGCGATCAAAGATCACGGCGTTGATCCGGGACGCGTACTTATCGATCATGTTGAAGAGCACACAGTTCGTCTCGTGCTTGATCGTGGATTTTGGGCAGGAATGACGCTCTATCCCGACACGAAGTGCACTCCGCAACGGGCAACCGATATCTTTGAAATGCACGGAACAGATCGAATGTGGATCAACTCGGCTGCCGATTGGGGAATCAGCGACCCTCTCGCGGTGCCGAAATGCCGTGACGAAATGCGAAGACGAGGTCACTTGGATGCGATCATTCGCAAAGTCTCATTTGATAATCCGCAAAAGTTTCTTTCGCAGTCTGGGCGATTTCGCGTGCAATGAATAAACGCAATTTCATTTTCGCTGGGGCTGTGTGTGCGATATGTTCGCTCACTGCATTTGGTCAGACTGCTCCTAAAAGTGATGCGCCAAAAAATTCAGAGGCAAAGCCAGCAACAATCCCTCCGGGCTCGACGAATCTTGTTGTTGTCATCCCACTCAAAGGAGTTGTGGGCCCAACGCTCGATGGTGATGAATGGTTTAACGCAACCGACTTTAAGAAATCGCTCGAGAAAGCCGAGAAACAAAAAGCAGCAGTAGTGATTCTTGAAATTGATAGCCCCGGCGGACGAGTGGATGTTGAAGAGCAAATCATTCAAGCAATACTTGACAGTTCTGGGCGTGGCATGCGAATTGTTGCGTGGGTGAATGATGCTGGAAGCGCCGCAGCACTGATCACGCTTGCGTGCAAGGAAATATTTGTAAAGCCATCGTCACGCATCGGAGCCGCAGTGACGATTGTCAGTGGAAGCAAGGGGACTTCTTCCTTGAAGCGATTGATGCAAGGCGATGAAGAACTCGCTGCGAAGTACGAATCCTTCCAGAGCGCTATTCACAAAGCTGCGGCGGAATCGACAGGACGATCCCCTGCAATCGCTGCTGCAATGCGGGATATGTCTAAGGAACTTTGGTGGTCCAGCGGTAGTGGGTTTTCTGATCACCAGCTCGAAGCAACAGACGAACGAATTGATGGACCAAAAGAAGTACTCACGCTGACTGCTGGAATAATGGAAAAAACTGGAATCGCCAAACAGAAAAATTCCCTTGAAGAAGTAATCCAATCTCTCGCCTTACCGCCTGGCGGTCAAACAAAACGATTCGATGTGGATATTCAGGTCTCGCCGAAGAAGCTTCGATCATTCATCAAACGACTTGAAGATCGGGAAAAAGACATCGCTCGGGCACAGGCGGATTCAAACCAATCTCGCATTGCATCGCTCCGTAAGGAATACGAAAAGACTCTTCTGGAAGCGCGCGCGCTCTGCGAAAAACCATAGAGAATAGAAACTTCGCAATTCCAGTTTCTCAGCCCCGCACTCCCAAATCTCGCATCACACGCACAGCGCAATTGTGCCCAGCTGCGCCAAGAACACTTCCCGCAGGATGACATCCGGCGCTACATGAATAGAGTCCATCGACACCTGTTGCATAGGGCATGCGTTGATCGAATCCAAATGTGTTGTCGACATGATGAATGTGGCCATATCGAATACCAATGTCTTCTTCGATTCGCTTTGGAGTCAACACATATGTATCGACAACCAATTCTCGAAAACCTGGACAGAATTGTTCTGCGATTCCAAAGATGTGGTCGACATATTTCGCCTCTTGCTCTTGCCACGAAGTCCCGGCGATTTCGTATGGCACCCACTGAATAAAGAATGCTGAATTGTGATTGCCTTCTGGATCGCGCAGTGATGGATCAACTTGCGTGTGGATGTACCACTCGATCGTTGGGCAATCTGCAAGTTCGCCGCGCATAACTTTTTCGAATCCTGCTTTGATTTCACGAATTGGATGGTCGCACTGCGGCAAGAGATGCATCGTGCCATTGTGTTGCCCGCGGTTTTCTGGAAGACACTTGAATTTTGGCAATCCACTCAATGCCATATTGATTTTCATCGTCGTTCCTGTGCGCTTGAAATTGTCCAGCCGTGTGTTGAGCGCCTTTGGCAAAACCCTTTCCCCAACCATCTCTCGCAAACGAAATGGGTCTGCATTCACAATGACGGCCTTCGCTCGAATCTCGCAACCATCATTCAACACAACTCCAGTTGCTCGACCTTGTGTCGTGGTGATTTGTGCAACAGAAGCGCTGGTCAAGATCGATGCGCCGTGAGCACACGCGGCGTTCGCAAACGCTTCGGCGACTGCGCCCATACCGCCCTTGGCAACCATCCACGTTCCTTCGGCCGCAGGAAGTCGGCACATATTGTGAACGAGAAAGTTCATACCAGTTCCTGGCGTGCCGAATGAACCACTCAAGCCAGAGAATCCATCCGTGACCGCATACATCGCCACAAGCATCTCGCTCTTGAAATCAAATCGCGCCAAATAATCCTCGACCGTACCGGTGACCAATTTGACAAAGACGTCCTGTAACTCTGGGCGAATATATTTCTCCGCCGTTGCCTCGACTGACATCGGCTCCTCAAGCCAACTCTGCGCGAGATCGTCTCGAATGTGGCCAATCTCGTCGGCAAGTGCTCCATTTGCCTTCCAATCTTGTTCGCTGAACATTGCCAAGAACTGTTCGCGCATTGCTGACTGATCCGTGCCAAGAAGTAAATAACGGCCATCAAGCATTGGTAGGAAATAGTGTGGATTACGGCGCAAAAGCTCAAATTTTGCCCCAGTTCGCTGCATGATTTCTGGAGGCATAACACCCAACAAGTACGAAGCGGTTGATGTCCCAAGCCGTGGCGCCTTTGGAAATGGATATTCCGTCTTGGTTGCACCGCCGATCATTGCGCGCTCTTCGACAACCGTCACTTTCAGACCCGACTTGGCCAAAATTGCAGCGGCAACCAACCCATTGTGGCCGGCACCAACAATGACAACATCGGTTTCTGTCTTCATTGTGCTTGCTTCTCTATTGGATTCTTGCGCCGACTGCAATGTCGGGTTCCCGCAACAACTCCAACAACTCCAAGTGACATCGACGAAACGGCAAGCCAGAGAGGTGGACGCGCATAATTTACAGTATTCGACCAATCAGCGAAAGCCATTACTGTCGGACGTGGTGGTGGATTCAAATCTATCGCTCTATTTTTATCGACAACAATTTGCAGTGAACCAAAAACCAAAAGTGCAACTGCAAGTCCATAACCTGAAGCGCTGCGTCCCCCCCACCACGCTGCTGTGAATCCACCAAAGAATGCGCAAGTCACGCTGAGTAAAAGCGCGAAAATATTCCATAGGTTTGATGTCACCCAAGAGTCGCCAACAAAGACTTGATTTGCTCCAAGGAGAAATGCGCCAAGAGTCATTCCCACCATGACCATCAGAGCAACTGCCGCATAACCAAGCACAATCCCAAACAGAATTCGGAAAAATTTCATTTCTCTACTTTACATTGTCAGAAACCACTCTACGCTCGACTCCCCGCGCGATATGGATGTCGCGCGACTGTTTCTCTCACAATTCATTTCTTGCAAGGAAGCTTCTCATGTCTGATTCATTCACTAGCCGTATTCCCCCGCTCATCAAAAATTTTGGATTTGGAATGTTCTGCCTCGGCGCAACACTTGCGCTTGGCGTCGTCCTTTCATCGCAGTCGATCGGCTATGCGATTGTGAAGATGAAAAATTCAGTTGCGCCGATTCAAGTGAAGGGGCTTGCCGAAATGGAAATCGTGTCGGACCGTGCGACTTGGCGCGGAACTGTTCGCGCCCGCGCGAAAACACTTGCGCAAGCATTTGAGATTCTCGAGACAGGCTCAACCAAATTGCGTGCGATGATTCTTGCTTTCAAATTTAGTGAAGATGAGATCAACGCATGCGAAGTAGATACTTCAATCGTCTATGCGAAGAATTCCAAGGGTGAATATACGAATGTCAT
>CAMBWI010000041.1 GCA_945871445.1 Singulisphaera sp. GP187
AAAGCAGAGACCTTGCGACGAGCGAATTGGTGCTGTAAATGGCTGGATTTCGGTGGTTTTTCCTGCCCATGGCGTTCCATCATCGTTGCGACTGATTCCAGGAATCCACGCAAGCATGAGCGCACCATCTTGTGGAGAAATCAATGCGCGGCCCTTGCCGTCGAATGTCATGGAAACCCAACTGCCTTGCTCGGACTGCGCGCTTGCAAGAAGTTGAACGGAAAATCCTAGCGGAAGCGTCAGGCTTGATACGGGTGGTGCGGATTGAATAGCGCGAACTTCGAGGTCCTTGAATCGCACTTCCATTGGCGCGCCTTGATGCAACTGAAATCCCATCAAACCGTCACGATGAAATCTCGAGGCATCGCCATCTGTGACATCGGACATCAAAATATCGTTGAGCCAATGTCGCACGCGCGTTCCGCGAGCTTCGATGCGATAGTCGTTCCATTCGCCGGTATGGATCGACTTGCGAAGAACTTCGTCGGGCGCAAATTGTGCAACCACGCGTTTTCCCGCTGGCGTAAATTCGACTTGCTCACCGCGCGCACTCATCAGTTCTCGACCGAGACCTTCATAGAGCACGCCCGAGTAATTATTCTGCGCGTCAAAGTCCGCTTGAAAACCTGCAAGGTCATGTTGTCCTGCAACCCGACGACTTCGATAATGAATCCCGCTATTGCCGCCTGTCAATTTGATCTTGCATCGAAGCTCGAAATCTTTCGGCATATCCCCAGTCCACACCAGATATGTGCTGGCAGTCAGCGGATGTTCTGCGGTGGATTGGCCAACGATGCATCCATCTTGAACGCTCCAAAAAGATTTATCACCTTCCCAATTCTCAAGCGTTGTGCCGTCGAATGGCTTGATTGTCAGATCGACACAAGATGCATGAACAGAGTAAGCCAGAGAAAAACACAGAATGAGTATTGATGAAATGTTCATGGCGTTGGCTTTCGAAACCAAAGGAGATGTTGGATGGGAAGTGTCGAGTCATTGCGTTCAAAGATGAAGCCCGCAGCTTCAAGTTCGATTCGTGCTTGCGCTTGCGACATTTTATGCAGAGGCTTGATTGGCACATCGGGATCCTCTGCGCGATATTCAACAAGTGCAACTCGACCTCCAGGACGAAGAGCGCGTGCGATTGATCGCATCATCTCCCACGGATGATCAAATTCGTGATATGCGTCGACGAGAAGAACAAGATCAACACTACTTGGAGGTAGGCAGACATCGTCGATCTTTCCCAAGATTGGTTTGATGTTGTCGACATTTTCTGTTCGTGCGCGAGCAGCAAGAAAATCAATCATCTCTGGTTGGATGTCAACAGCGAAGACATTTCCGCTTGGTGCAACTGCGCGCGCAAGTGGCAGAGTGAAATATCCACTTCCTGCACCAATGTCTGCGACATCATCTCCGTCATGCACATCGAGAAGTTGCATCAACAAATCAGTTCGTTCTTCTGCTTCTCGTGTGCCACGCTCGAGCCAATAGATTGCTGGGTGGCCCATCACTTGAGCAATCTCGCGTCCAAAATATGTGCGGCCGATTCCATCGCGAGTCGCTTCGTTGTCGGTGTATGCACCAATTGGCGCAAGGTCTGTGGGCGGGGGAGAATCTTCCTGATGCGTTTCGCAAGCAGAAAGGCTCAGGATTGTGGCGCATATCCACAGACATTGATTTGCACATCGCATTCTCACACAGTCAGCATAGAAGAAGAACAGGATTCTCCATTGGTTTCACAGCAATTTTTACAAGCGATTACTATTGCAGCATGAGCAAATCCTCTCGCGCCGGTGTGGGTATCGCAATCGCATTCTTGGCCAGCTTTGATTGTGCAGCTGACCAAACCGCATCGACATGGAATGTCGTGTTGGATGTCGCCCCCGATCCCGCGGTGATCACAGATGCCAGCATCCGCGAGCGAATCGTGGCGACAGGTTCGCCATGGCGAGTGCGTGACATTGAGTCTGGAGTCGAGATGCTGCTCATCCCGCCAGGAAAATTCATGATGGGAGCAAGTATTGGCGATGCCGACGCAACTGCAGCCGAGCAACCTGCGCACGAAGTTACGATTTCAAAGCCTTTCTATCTCAGTCGAACCGAAGTCACTCAAGATCAGTGGATGAAAGTGATGGGTGCAAATCCAAGTCGCTTTCAGCCGAGTGAGTTTCTTGACGAAGCGACGGCGACTCGCGAAAAACAAATTCTCGAGATCACCAATACGGGTTTGACTCGTCAAGAAGCGGAACAAAAACTTGGGCCAATGCAAGCGCAATTTGGCACGACTGCAAATTGGCCAGTCGAATCGATGACCGAAGAAGAGTTGCAGTCGTTTCTAAAGAAAACTTCTTTGCAATTGCCAACCGAAGCGCAGTGGGAATTTGCGTGTCGTGCTGGAACAACTTCCGCAACAAATGGATCACTCGACACGATTGCTTGGTGCGGGGCGAATTCTCAAGATGTCACACATCCCGTTGCAACAAAGAATGGGAATGCATTCGGCATGCATGACATGCTGGGAAATGTTTGGGAGTGGTGTTCAGATTATTACTCCGCCGATTCATATGCGGCGGTCAAGAGCGGCGTCACGGATCCGACTGGGCCTGCATCCGGAGCGCAGAAAGTAGTTCGTGGCGGTAATTGGCTCAGCTTGCCGAAGACCTGCCGTGCTTCCTATCGCATCGCCGCTGCTTCTGGTTATCCTGCATATGGTTTTCGCGTTGCTCGAAATGTGAAATAGTCGTCACCGAACCAGATTTTTATGTAAGGGGTATTCTTTCAAAATGAACAACTGGACAACATCTATCGTTTGTATAGCAACAGCGCTCTTGGTCGGTTGTTCGACCACTGGTTCTGGCGGTATGGGAAAATCGGGCAGTAGTTCATCTATGTCTTGGGCGCAAGTGATCGATCGAAATCCTGATCCGTCGGTTGTTACAAATCCGCAGATGCTTGAGAAGATCAAGGCGACTGGTTTGCCGTGGCGAGTTCGAGACATCGCAAGCGGTATCGAAATGCTGCTCGTTCCTCCAGGTGATTTCGTTATGGGTATGAGCCCTGGTGACACGCTTGCAATGGACGACGAGCGCCCCGCGCATATGGTCACATTGACGAAGCCATTTTATCTTGGTCGAACCGAAGTTACACAAGGCCAATGGACTGAGGTGATGGGTTACAACCAAAGTTATTTCCAAGAGGCTTACTATCGGATCGAGTCCGCGGATGAAACAGATGCGAAGATCGCAGAACTGATGAAGTCTGGATACACACTCGAAGAAGCGAAGTCGAAGGCTGGCCTTGGGAAACTTGTGGAGACATTTTCTGCATCATGGCCACTCGAAACTATTACACCAGATGAAATCGCGCCGTATCTGATGAAGACAGGTCTGCGTTTGCCCACCGAGGCAGAGTGGGAATATGCATGTCGAGCTGGCGTTCGCGAACCTCTCTATGGACCACTTGATGACATTGGTTGGTACACGGAGAATTCAGAGAAAAAGTCCCACCCAGTTGGCCAGAAACGGGCGAATTCGCTTGGTTTTTATGACATGATCGGCAATGTCTGGGAGTGGTGTTCTGATTGGTATTCATCAGACTATTACGCAACGTGTGAAAATGGCGTCACTGATCCAACAGGTCCTGCAGTCAACGAATTCCGGGTTGCTCGTGGCGGTTCATGGGATCACGTTTCGAAGAATTGTCGATCATCGTTTCGAGCAAATCATTTCATGCCTGATCCCAGAATCACTGACTTTGGTTTTCGCGTTGCACGAAATCCATAAAAATTGATGCAATAGAGAATGAAGGAATCCAAAACAATGAACGCATATATGAATCTCATCACTCATACAGTCATCCTGGCTTCACTCGTCACTACAACCTTTGTGGTCACAAGTGTCACAGCACAGAGTCCTGCAGGCGCACCGAATGCGAATCCAACACAAGGCCAGCCCATTGCGTCATCGATTCAAGATCAGATTCAACGCGCTGTTGGACAAGGCGGAGGGATTGACGCAAGCGCAAGGATGGCATGGGCGGAAGTTCTTGAGGCCGCGCCAAATCCAAAGGTGGTGACCGATGCGGGAATGCGCGCCAGTATTCAAGCAACCGGACTTCCTTGGAAAGTTCGAGATCGAGTGACTGGCATCGAAATGCTTTTGGTTCCATCAGGAAAATTCGTAATGGGAATGAGCGTTGGGGATGAAGATGCGAATTCCGACGAAAAGCCTTCGCACGAAGTGATTTTGACCAAGCCTTTCTATCTCGGTCAAACCGAAGTCACGCAAGAGCAGTGGACTCGACTGATGGGGACGAATCAGAGTTATTTTCAAGACATCAACTTCGAAGTTATTCCCGCTGCGGATCGCGATGAAAAGATCGCAGAATTGTTGGAGGCTGGATACACCCGCCAACAAGCGGAGCAGAAACTCGGCGCAGCCATTATGGAAAATGTTGTCACAGCAACCTGGCCAGTCGAAACTCTGACTTGGGAAGATGTTCAGTCTTTCATGCAGAAAAGTGGATTGCGCTTGCCAACCGAAGCTGAATGGGAATTCGCTTGTCGTGCGGGTTCGCCTGGTCCGCTCTATGGAGAGTTGAACCAAATCTCGTGGAATTCTACGAATTCAGAAAATCGAACTCATGCAGTTGGTAGCAAGCTACCCAATGCACTTGGTTTTTATGACATGATCGGTAATGTGTGGGAGTGGACCAACGATTGGTACGCGGCTGATTATTACAGAGCTTGCGAAAATGGCGCGACGGATCCAACTGGCGCCGCGCAAAATCCATTTCGAACGCTTCGTGGTGGTTCGTGGGATTTCGACGGCAAGAATTGCCGTGTATCATTTCGCCTGAACTATTTTCAGGGCGATCCTCGAATCACTGATTATGGATTCCGAGTCGCTCGAACGCCCTGATTGGATCAAAGTTGTTTTTGGTTTTTATTCGTTTACTGAGTCTGCGTTATTGCATTCGCGACTTGTGTGGCAGTCGTGACTTTTCGCGACTCTACGGTGGAAGTGTTGGCGCACACTGCCGTGAAAATGATTGCAGCGACGGAGAAAGAGATGAGAGTATTCATTGCGTGTGCATCATTCAGCCAAATAAATAAAGAGTCAACGGGAGTTTGGACCAATTGGTGAAAATGAACCAAATCTTCACAATTGGCTTTCATTTATTTGCTTTGTGTTTATTTTACGTTTGAGCGCTCCAATTCCTTTGCGATTTGGATATTGTTACATTTTGAATCGAATCAAAGTTTTCTATCAGGAGCATTCAAAATGAATCAAATGAAACTTCTTTTCTCATTCTCTACAAGCATTCTGTTGAATATCGCAAGTGCGTCAGGAGTTGCGACTTCAGATGCAATTCAGGAAGTGCCGAATCAAGCGATGACCGAGATTCAGCAAATCAAGCAGCAGATGGCCGAAATGGAAGCCCGTCACGATGCGCAGATTTCCGCCCTCCGCAACGAAAACGGTGACAAATGGCTGACGAAACAACGTGCGGATGAGATCCGCGAGCTTGTGAAAGATGTGTTGGCGGACTCCGAAACCCGCACGAGTCTTCAGGGCGAAGGAATCACGGCAGGTTGGAACAAGGGCTTTTTTCTTGCAAGTCCTGATGGCAACTTCAAATTAATGATCGATGGACAGATTCAAGCAAGATATGCATATAACTATCAATCGAAATCGAGTCGCAATCCAACGACGAATCCAGTAACAACGCCCAAGCAGGGATCGTCGAACGAATACGGAACAGAAATCCGCCGCGCAAAGTTGAGTTTTTCTGGAAACGTTATCGATCCAAGCTGGACATACAAATTTACTATGGCTTTCAATCAAAACGCTCTCGTAGAGGGACGAACGTCACAGACCACGACAAATGGCGCAGTTCTGGAAAATGCCTACATTCAAAAAGATCTTGGCAATGGATTTGCCATTAAAACTGGGCAGTGGAAGAGTTCATACAACTATGAAGAGATGACAAGCTCCTCGGCTCAGCAGTTCGTAGAAAGAACAATTGTGAATCAGTATTTCACCACAAAGTTCATCCAAGGAATCGAGCTTCAATATCAAGCGGCCGATTGGCGCATGAATGTCAACTACAACGATGGCGGCGGTAACCGCAATACTGGAGCAGTTGGGGTAGCGAGCACTTCCGATGTCAATACCGAATGGGCGACGGCTGGGCGAGCGGAATTCAAACTGGCTGGCGAATGGAAGCAGTTCAAGGAGTTGATGTCTTTTCGTGGAAGCGAAAATGCAATGATGATTGGTGCTGCGTACAACTGGCAGCGTGGTGGTGCCAACAATGTTCCTAATTCAGAAGGTGTCAGCGGGCCTATTGTTGGCAACGATGATGGAATGAATTTTTCATATACCGCAGATTTCAATGGTCGCTTCAACGGATTCAGTTTCTTTGCGGCATTTTTGGGAAACAGTTTCTATTCCCGGCCAAATGGTGAAGATGCGGTGAACTCATATGGCGCAGTTGTGCAGGGCGGTTATTTTCTCACCAATGACATAGAAATCATTGGTCGCTGGGAGTGGCTGAATGTGAGTGGTGGGACAAATTCAGTCGTTGGATCTGGCAACACTCCGATCCCGGCTACAGGTACGAATGCTTTGGGATCAGCTCTGAATCCGCAGCACTTTTCAATTTATACCGTTGGTGCAAATTATTACATCTCAAAGAACGCTTTGAAGTTGACTGGAGATTTTGGCTATGTCGATGGTGCGATTATGTTTGCCAACGGACTTTTTAACCAAAGCATCGTAGGTGCGGATTATCGTACTGATCAAAACTCGAGCGCCACGGGACAAGTTGTTGCAAGAGTTCAGCTGCAATTGTTGTTCTAAGGAGTGACTAGACTCTTGGCATTATGAATTCTGTTTCAAGCGTGACCACATCAACCGTTGCAAGCGCAGTTGCGCTTTCAACGGTTTTTACTTTCGGAGCATATGGAATAGATGATGAAGCGGATCTGTTGAAGAAAGCGATCAACAAGATTGAACAACTCGAGAGCAAGATTTCGACGATAGAGACACGGCACGATGCGGAGATCGCGGCGATTCGAAACGAAAATGGAGATAAGTGGCTAACGCAGCAACGGGCGCAAGAGATTCGAGAATTGGTGAATGATGTACTCGCTGACTCAGAGACTCGTTCCAGCCTTCAAAGCGCTCCGTTGACTGCCGGCTGGAATAAGGGCTTCTTCATCAGTAGCGCCGATGGCAATTTCACGCTGGAAGTGAGTGGAGAGATTCAAGCGCGATTTGCTTTCAATAACCAACCAAGCGCGAATCGAGTTCCTTCCAACGACAGCGAATCTGCCGAATACGGATTCGAAATGCGTCGAGTGAAAATTGGATTTGATGGAAACATTCTTGACCCGAGTTGGACATACAAGATTAGATTGGGTTGGAACCAGAATTTTCCAATTACCCAGACTTCTACGAATGTTCAAAACACATTGAATAATCCAGTACTTGAGCAGGCCTTTATACGCAAAGACTTCGGCAACGGATTTGCAGTCAAGACTGGTCAGTGGAAGAGCAACTTCAATTATGAAGAGTCTGTTTCTTCGACGGATCAGCAACTTGTAGAGCGAACACTCGTCAATCAATATTTCAATACCAAGTGGATCCAAGGGGTTGAGCTTGAATATCAAACGGAACATTTGCGCGCGAATGTCAATTACAACGACGGTGGCGGCAATCGCAATCTTGGAGTCGCTAGTCTTGGAAACGAATCTGGAAATAATGTCGAATGGGCGACTGCAGGGCGCGTCGCATTGAAGTTGGCGGGGGAATGGAAGCAGTTTCGGGAAGTGATGTCTTTTCGCGGGAGCGATGATGGGATGCAAATTGCAGCCGCATATAACTGGCAACGGGGTGGATCGAACAATGTTTTCAATGGGGATTTCGTAGGCAATAGCGACGGAGTCAATCTTTCATATACAGCGGACTTCAATGCCCGCTTCAGTGGGGTAAGTTTCTTTGCTGCGTTCTTGGGTAACACTTTCTATTCTCGTCCCGATGGTGCAGCGCCTGTGAATTCATACGGCGCGGTTGTACAGGGTGGTTACTTTGTCAGCGAAGATGTGGAACTTGCAGCTCGCTGGGAGTGGCTGAATGTCAGTGGCGGGACGACGGATATCGCTACAGGACCAACTCCAGGAACAGCATCCGCCATCAACGCACAACACTTTTCAATCTATACCGTTGGAGCGAACTATTACATTTCCAAGAATGCGATCAAGTTGAATGGAGATGTTGGATATGTCGTTGGCGGAATTTTGTTCCAGAATGGTTTGTACAACCAGTTTATTTCTGGCGCGGATTATCGCTCGGATCAAACATCGGATTCCACAGGTCAAGTCGTTCTTCGAATTCAGTTGCAGTTGGTCTTCTGATTTTTCAACTCGAACTTTGCCCCGATACTGGGTCCCCGATACTGGGTCCCCGATACTTACTGCAGAGGAATAACTTCATACGGTCGCGATTGAAAGTCCTTCCATTCTTCGCCGACCTCGCCCAAATCCGCAAGATTTCCATCGTTGGACACGTCGGATGTTGCAGCCTCTGCAAGCACATATTTCGCCCCCTTATATGTGATCGTCTGATCACCGCGCTGCACATCGACACGCGCGCCAAGAATTGCGTGGCCAGTTCCATCTTTCATCTTGAGTGTGACAATGACAATATCTGCGATCTTCTTTGAACGAATGAGTGCAGCCATCAGTGTGGACTTCGAATCGCAGTCGCCGCCTTTGAGCAATGTGATGAGCGGAGTTCGCATTCCACAGCGATCTTTGCCGTCGGGGAGATCAGGGATCGTTTCGTATGGAATGCTCTGAATGAAGCGAAAAATTGCAGCGACTTTGTCGCGGGCAGTGGCGACACGCGGCGCGTCGCTTTCCTTTAAGACTCGGTCTGTTTCTCGCAAGATGCTTTGGGCGATCGGTTCAACTTCAGTTCGACATCCATCGATCAACCATTGATAGTCCGCTTCAAGAACCCCCAAGGCGTCATTTTGGGTTGGAGTCACTCGCATTCCGTGATGTGCCAACTTTGCTTGTTCAAGTCGATGACACCGTTCCTTTTCTTCTGGACTTGTGTACGAAAACTGAATCGCATCCATCGGAACACCGAAGTGTTTTTCAATTGACTGTGCTCGTGATTGATCAACCGAAATTTGAATAGAAAAATCCCAAGGCTTGATGGAAGGATTTCGATACTTCACTCCATCGCGATATGTGATCGAAGGCGTCGCATCGAGCCAAGTAAAAGTCCGCTTGATGATCTTCGTTTTGACCTTTGCTGGTTCGTCAGGCGTTCGCAGCCAAGCGTCAAATTTCTTGTTGTAATCCTGTGGCGCAGGTTGTTGCCCACCCGCTTGCAAGGCCAATGCACCCACGACTGCCAAAATCGTTGTTTGAAGATGGGACACCATCGAATTTTATTGTAATCAACAAAAGAAGTGGAAATGTCCCAAACCGAGCATATCCTAAAGATGTGAGATTTCTTCTTGCAACATCTGCGCTGAGTTGTGCTGCAATAGCCCTCCCTGTGGTGGCGGGTATCACACTGGTCGGTCCGACGACTTTGCCGCTTTCGACACTCCTTTATCCAACGCATGCAGCGGTAGGTGATGTCGATGGCAATGGTGTCGTGGACATCATCGTGAGTTGCCGCGATGTGACTGGTCATATGGCATTCTTACGCGGGCTTGGCGGCGGTGTTTTCGCTGCAGCAGAATTGATCGATGTCGGATCGCAAACAGACTGGGTGGAGATTCGCGATGTGGATGGCGATGGAACGCCGGACTTGCTCGCTTCGATTCGCGCAGGACATGGAAGGTTTGCCGTGTTGAAGGGGCTTGGTGGCGGACAATTTGCCCCGCCAATCATGATTCTTGCACAGCGTCAGCCTGCGGGAATGATCGTTCGCGATCTCGATGGAGATGGAGATCTCGATGTCGCGCTTGTGAATTACATTTCTGCTTCGCTTGAAATATGGAAGGGCGATGGTGCGATGAACTTTCAGCTCTCTCAAACCATTATGACGCAGCAATGGGCTGCAGGCATTCCATACCCCTTCAGCATTATCGCAGCGGATTTCGACGGCGATGGTGACCTCGATCTCGCGACTGCATCTATTGGTGGATCTCAAGTCGCAATGATGCGCAATATGGGTTCGGGCATCTTTTCGCAGGGAGAATCATGGCGCGCTCCTCCAGTGGGAGATGAAACAGTTTCGATCGCCAATCTTGCCCCATCCGACATTGATCAAGATGGTGATATCGACATTATTTCAAATGGATTGTTGCTCGCTTCGCCCAACGCAACAGTCCTTTGGATCAATGATGGCGCAGGCCGTTTTCCGCAGAAAGTCATTCGCCCTGGTGGAACAGAGGGATATTCTTGGACGGTCAATGCCGCAGATATGGATGGTGATGGCGACGATGATTTGCTTCTGGGTTCCGCGCTTCCTGGGAAGTTGACCATTGCAGAAGTTGATGGTGCAAAAGGTGGCGCATTCGTGAATGTCGCCACAAAATCTGGTGGAAGTTTCCTTCGCGATATGACGCTGATCGACATCGATAACGATAGTGATCGAGATGTTGTCGCAGTGGACATCGCATTGCATACGGTGATGATTTATCGCAATACCTCTGGCGGAGTCGCAGACGATCCCCCAGGGCAACCGTGGGGAACTCTTCCAAAGTTCAAGCACGCATCCGCTGCATCGCAGTGGCTTGCGCAGTGGGAACAAGGTCAAGGCTCGCTGGCAGGAGATATTCCTGCGGTATGCGGTCCAGGCGCTGGTCCATGCGAAGAAGTACACGACACCCCTGGATGTGTGCGGACTTTGTGCTGTGAAGCTGTTTGCAAATACAATCCACTCTGCTGTGAATTCGAATGGGATCAAGCTTGCGTTGATTCCGAGGAAGAACTCTGTGACGATTTCAATTGTCCAAGTGCAGGTGCTTGCGATCAATTTCACGCAAGCGTCGGCTGCGAGGATGAAACATGCTGCGGATTTCTCTGTGAATTCGATCCATTCTGCTGTTATTCCATTTGGGATGAAACATGCGCACGAGAATCGCCAATGTATTGCGGCGCTTCTGCATGTTCGATTGGACATAACCCGATCGCTATCGAACTCCCGGAGATTTGCTATCAGCGTCTCGATGACGGCTGTAATAAAGTTGGGGCTGGTTCTATCGCTGCACTCTGTGGCAAGATGTACGAATCGACAATTGCATCGGATGTTCCCCGAGATACCGATTGGTTTCGTCTCGACGCATTGGGTTGCGCGAGCGCAGTCATCACATTCAACACAGAATTTCCGCTTTTAGCGTTAGTGGTTCAAGGTGCTTGCGATGGTCCACTACAAATGCAACAAGCAATTGAAGTCGAACCGTGCTCAAACGGATCAATGACCGTCGTTAACGCGCCGGATTCTTGGCTTGTTGTGAGCGCAGGAAATGTAGATCGAGTTTTTCGCGGCGAATTTCCTTGCGACATTCCCGATCCGGACGATCCACCGCCAGGTCCAGATGATCCTCCGTTTGAGCCAGGTTTCTTTGGACTGCATTACCGAGCCAACTTTATTGCCGCAGCAATTGCTGGCGATATCAATGGTGATGGTCATGTCGATGGAGCTGATCTATCAACAATGTTGAGCGATTGGGGAGGAACTGGCCCAGCCGATTTGGATCACAACGGAATTGTTGACGGCGCGGATTTGGCGAGACTTCTTTCGAATTGGGGATGAGTTCGCCTACATTCTAAAGTGGCGTTTTTTCATCCTTCATTTGCCGTTTGCTCCGATGCAATCTGAATGCACCGTGACATTTCAGCGCGGGCATCCGCTTGCGAAACAGTGACGCCACGAATCTTCAGATCCGCAATCACTTTCTCTAGAACATCCGCATCACCTGGTTTTTTCAGATCGTGCTGAATGAGTTCCGCAGCATATTGTTCGATCTGTTGGGGGGTCATTTTCGTCCGTTGCCCGACCCACTGCGCAAGTAACTTATTCCGCCGCGCCTCCACTTTAAAACGCTTCTCAGCATCAAAGGCGAATTTGTTTTCGAATGCATCTTCTCGTTTGGAAAATCCTGACATAGTAAAAACTCCTTCAAATATATAGTATCGAAGAATGGAGGTTTCGATGACCCAGGCAAATCCGCATCATAATTTCGCAAGTCCAACACACCAGACAAAAGATTATTCCCTCGTCACTATCGGGGAAATGATGGAGCCGATTCATGCGCTTTTTTCTCCTTCGGAAACAGTCGGGGAGACAATCGCCCAATTGCGCGAAGTTGTGAAGACGGCTTTTGTGACTTATGCATTTGTCGCGGACCGCACAGGTCAACTGCTTGGAATTCTGACTATGCGCGATCTTCTCTTGGCTGACAAGTCCACCAAGTTAGAAGACATCATGATTCGTAACCCATTTTCATTGCAGAAAGATTCCAAGCTGATGGATGCGATGAAATTGGTTTTGAATCTTCATTTCCCGATCTATCCAGTCTGTGATGAAGGCGGCAAACTGGTCGGTCTGATTCGAGGAGCGAATATGTTCGAAGCGCAAGCGATCGAAATCAGCGCGCAAGCTGGATCGATGGTGGGTGTGACGAAAGAAGAACGACTCTCTACGCCGTGGTTCAAGAGTTTGCTCTATCGACATCCGTGGTTGCAGCTCAACCTATTGACAGCGTTCATCGCAGCGGGGGTCGTTGCGGTTTTTCAGCCGACGCTTGATAAGTTGGTGATTCTCGCAGTATTTCTGCCTGTTTTGGCTGGTCAATCCGGAAACACCGGTTGCCAAGCGCTCGCCGTGGCGTTGCGAGGTATGACTCTTGGGGAACTCAAGCCTGGCAAGGAGAAAGCACTGGTCATCAAGGAAGCGCTGCTCGGTTTAGCCAACGGAGCGCTTGTGGGGATCTCGGCTGGAATTGGAATGTACATCTTTGCAAATATGCAAGCGAAACCTGAAGACCCCATGATGATTTGGCCCGCAGAAAGAGCGTTTCTATTGGCATTTGTGACATTCGCCGCAATGATCGCCAGTTGCATGATCAGCGGTCTTTCCGGAGCATTCATCCCGTTGGCCTTGAAGCGACTCGGCGCAGATCCATGCACCGCATCAAGTATTTTCTTGACGACAGCGACCGATGTGGCAAGCATGGGAGTTTTCTTGGGGCTCGCCACGATGTTGATTCGCTGATTCAAAAAAAGAAAAGGTCGAAGCGCTGCGCTCCGACCTTTATGATGATCCTAGAATCGAGACTTTAAATTATGTCGTCGATGTTCGCTTCGTGAAGACCGCAACAATCACGAGCAGGGCGATCAGACCCACAAAACCGCCGCCTCCAAGTTGGCTTACAAACTTCATCAGATTGTCGGTGATACCACCAAAGAATCCAACATTGTTTGAGCCGAAGATGATCTGCACAAGGACGCCGAGACCGATGAAAAGAAGCATGATGTCCATAAGTTCACGTGCCCAACCTTTGACCCAAGTAAATGCCTGCATTTGATAGCTCCTGTTTGACTCTGATCATTGGGAGCAATGCACAATGCAATGCTTCCAACTTTGTTATCGGCTGAATGGTCTCATTTCGTAACTTTTTGTTGAAAACGCCGAGCAAACTGCGCTGATATCGCAATGGCAGATTTATAAAAAATCGTGTTTTTTTGACAAAAAACGCCATAGGTTCTGCGTTTCCATTGAAAAAAGGGCAATTTGTGAAAAATATGAAGCTGACACTGCGGGGGTTTCGACTTGTCGCAGATTCTTGGAGAATCTAGGCAGTTTCTTCGCAAAATTTGGTTTGAACTGCTTCGCTAAGCATTCATACTGATTGAAACTGCTTCTGCGATCTTGATGCCGTCAATCGCTGCGGAGAGAATTCCACCAGCGTAACCCGCACCTTCGCCCGTTGGAAAGAGACCGCGCGTGTTGAGACTTTGTAAATCAAATTCGCCGCGAGTTATGCGAATGGGCGAAGATGTTCGCGTTTCGACTGCAGTCAAAACGGCATCGGCGAGATCGAATCCTTTGACCTGTCGCGCGAATGCAGGAATCGCTTCGCGAATTGCAGCGACTGCATACTCTGGCAGAGAAGTCGATAGATCGCAGAGATGAACGGAAGGGGTGTACGACGGTTGCACGGTTCCCAAAGTAGTGGATGGGCGACCAGCAAGAAAGTCGCCGACCAATTGACCAGGAGCTTTGTATCCACCGCCTCCGAGTTCGAATGCGCGTGATTCCCAGAAACGCTGGAAAGCAATTCCAGCCAGACGACCTTCTGGATAATCCACTTCAGGCGTGATGCCGACAACGATGCCAGCGTTGGCGTTGCGCTCGTTACGTGAGTATTGGCTCATTCCATTTGTAACGACTCGACCGGGCTCTGAAGCAGCAGCGACAACCGTTCCTCCGGGACACATACAAAATGTATAAACAGATCGACCGTTGGTCGTGTGATGGACTAATTGATAATCGGCTGCCCCGAGCAGAGGGTTGGGTGTTTTCTCGCCAAATCGGCATTCGTTAATCAGCGATTGTGGGTGTTCGATTCGGAAGCCAATCGAAAATGGTTTCGCTTCTATGTGCACGCCACGCGAATCGAGCATTTCGAATGTGTCACGCGCACTGTGTCCCACAGCGAGAATCACATGGTTTGCGACAATATGCTCGCCACTTGCGAGCGTGACGCCAGTGATTCGACCACGCGTGGGATCAGCATCGCTGCGCTCAATCTTGATGTCGTCGACTCTACTTTGGAATCGAACTTCGCCGCCAAGTTCGATAATCTTTGCGCGCATTTTTTCGACAACACCCACAAGTCGAAATGTTCCGATATGCGGCCGATTGACGTATAAAATTTCTTCTGGTGCGCCTGCTTTCACAAACTCGTCGAGCACTTTCAGTCGATAATGCTTCGGATCTTTGATTTGGCTATACAGCTTTCCGTCGGAGAAAGTTCCTGCGCCGCCTTCGCCAAATTGCGTATTTGATTCTGGATCAAGGGTGCCGTCTTCCCACATACGAAAAGTGTCTTTCGTTCGCTCGCGCACGGCTTTTCCACGCTCGAGAATGATCGGACGAAAACCAGATTGCGCCAAGATGAGAGCTGCGAAAAGTCCCGATGGTCCCATACCAATCACGAGAGGTCTGTTCGATTGCGTAGGCGATGCTTTCGCCACAAATTTGTAACTCGTATCGGGTGCTTGACTGATCCGCCGATCACCTTTCACGCGCGCAAGTAATGCAGATTGATTGCGGACCTCGACGTTGATCGTGTATACAAAAAGCATCGCTTCTCGTTTGCGAGCATCGATCGAGCGACGGAAGATTTCAAAGCGCACGAGGTCGTCGGATGGGATTCCTAGTCGGTTGATGATCGCTCTGCGCAGCGCACCTTCGGGATGTTCAAGAGGAAGGCGTAGTTCGTTCAGTCGTAGCATTTTGATTGACCTTCGAAGGAGAGATCTGATGAGCCATTCAATGTAGTGGGAGAAGCATTCTGTTGTGATCTACCCTGCGCCCCTTGCCAGAAAGCGATTCATGAACTATTTTTCTGTGGAGTTTTCCAGATGAGAGAGTTGATTTCTGCAAACAATCTTCACAAATCCTTCGCAGAACTGCGCGCAGTCAACGGAGTGAGCCTTCGTGTGAATGCTGGCGAAGTTGTCGGCTTTCTTGGGCCCAATGGTGCGGGCAAGACTACGACTATGAGAATGTTGACTGGATTTCATGATCCAAGCTCAGGAAGCGTCTCGCTCAATGGGTTTTCTCTTGCCGATGATCCGATTCCTGCTCGGCAAACCTTTGGCTATTTGCCCGAAGGCGCGCCTGCGTATCCCGACATGACCGTTCGCGAATATCTGCAATTCATCGCAAGTGCGCGAGGGATCGCTCGACGAGAGATTGCAAGCAAGATTGATGATGTCGCAGGGCGCGTTCGTTTGCGCGGCGTACTCGATCAAGTGATCGAAACTCTTTCCAAAGGATTCAAGCGGCGCGTGGGAATCGCGCAGGCGATTATTCATGATCCGCCGATTCTGATTATGGACGAACCAACTGATGGTCTTGATCCAAATCAGAAGCACGAAGTGCGCGAACTGATTCGCACGATGGGTTCCACAAAAGCGATTGTTCTTTCGACACATATTTTGGAAGAAGTCGAAGCTGTTTGCACTCGCGCGGTGGTGATTGCAGCTGGGCGTATCGTGTTTGATGGAACGCCTGAAGAATTCGAGTCCAAGGCGCCCGCGAGCATCACACGCAATCGAATGGATTATGTCTTTCGACAATTGACCGCACCCGCTGCAGAGGTCGCGTTATGAATCCGTGGCGTGTGATTTTTCGCCGCGAGTTTCGCGCTTATTTTTCGACGCCACTTGCCGCTGTCTTTCTAGTTGTTTTTCTTTTTATGGCAGGAGTTTTTAGTTTTTCAATGGGCGGACTTTTTGAACGCGGTCAAGCGGATATGCGTTCGTTTTTTCAGTTCGTTCCATGGCTTTTTCTCTTTCTCGCACCTGCACTTTCGATGCGACTTTGGGCGGAAGAGCGGCGACTTGGCACAATTGAGATTCTCACAACCCTTCCAATTTCGCTTTGGGACACGGTTGTCGGCAAGTTTTTGGCCGCATGGTCTTTCTCGTTGGTTGCACTTGCGTTGACTGTGCCACTCTGGATTACCGTCTCGTGGCTTGGCGATCCAGATCAAGGTGTTATTGCCGCTGGATACATCGCTTCCGCAATGGTCGCTGGAATTTTCCTTGCCATTGGCGGATTCGTATCGGCACTGACAAAGAATCAAGTGATCGCATTTGTCGTGACGATCGTCGCATGTTTTCTCGTGTTGCTTTCGGGGTTCCCACTCGTGCTGAATTTCTTTCGGGGTTGGGTGTCACCTGCTGCGGTCGATGCGATCGCAAGTGTCAGTGTGCTGACACATTTCAACAGTCTGATGCGCGGAGTTGTGGAGTTTCGTGACGTGGTTTATTTCGTCTCTGGAATTTTCGCCTTGATGGTCGCAACAACATTTGTTGTGGATTGGAGAAAGAGCGCCTGATATGAAGCGTGTAAATAAACGATCAATGGCGCTTCTTGCGAGCATCTTCCTTTTCGTAGGGTGGATTTCGCTGAACGCAATTCTTTCGACGATCGCAATTCCGCTACGAGCGGATTTTACCGAAGGTTCTCTCTATACCCTGTCTCCTGGTGTGCGGGCGATGTTGCAATCACTCGAAGAACCAGTCCGAATTGATTTCTATTATTCACAAGATGCCGCCAAGAACATTCCCGTGATCAGCAATCATGCGCTGCGCGTCCAGGAATTTCTAACAGAGCTCTCTCGCGTGTCGGGCGGTCGAGTCGAAGTGAATGTCATTGATCCCCAGCCATATTCTGAAGGAGAAGATGCAGCGAAGGGCGCTGGTATTTCCCTTATCACTGCTGATGGAGCAGGTCGGCAGTTGATGCTTGGTTTGGTTGTCTCTGGCGCAACCGATCGCCGCGAAGGAATTCCATATCTCAATCCAGCCGAAGAGGCGTATTTGGAATATGACATTTCTCGCGCAATCATCAGTGTCTCTCGGCAAACTCGCGCACGCGTTGCACTCATCACAAGTATGCCGATGGATTCGAGTTTCGAACCTCGCTCTCAGCAGATGACACCGCCTTGGCAGATCTTGGCACAACTTCGAACGCTCTTCGATGTTGAAGTTGTTGCTGCGAATGCCGAGAAATTGCCTGCAAAATTTGATGTTCTTGTGATTGCTCATCCCAAGGGACTTGGCGAACCACTGCTTCGCGCCATTGACGCATACGCCGTTGCGGGTGGACGCATGCTGCTCTTTCTGGATCCATACTGCGAATCCGACGCGCAAGCTGTAGGCCCTGGTGGATTTGGCGCGGGTGGTGGAGCGAGCGATTTAGGAAATCTGCCCGCAGCGTGGGGCATTCAATGGAATCCAGGAAAAGTTGTCGCAGACCGAAGATATGCACAGCGCGTTCGCGCTCGTACCGAAGGCGGATTGGCAACGATCGAATATGTTGCTTGGCTACTGTTGCCAAAAGATGCAATTTTAAAAAATGACCCTGCGTTTGGAGTTTTGCAAACGGTCGTCATGCTCTCCGCAGGATCTTTGCAGAAGAGCGAAGGCTCGACGCTTGAGATGACGCCATTGATTGAAAGTTCAACGGATTCGATGATCATCGATGGATCGAAACTTGGTTCATTCGCAGATCCTGCAGCGCTGTTGCGAGAATTCAAACCTGACAATCAACATTATGTGATTGGCGCACGATTTGCGGGGCAAGTCAAGGGCGCGTATCCGACTGAAGTTGCGCCCGCGCCTGCATCAATCGTCGTTATTGCGGACGCAGATTTATTGCGAAACGAGGCGTGGATCCAAGAAGAAAGAATTGGAGCTCTCAGTTTGGGATGGAGAACATTTTCGGATAATGGATCACTCCTTGTCAACGCAGTCGAACAACTTTGTGGCAAGAACGCACTTCTTTCGCTGAAGTCGCGTGGCGGAAGTCAGCGGCCATTTGATGTTGTGCGAGAATTGCAGCGTCAGGCGGAAGATCGTTATCGCACGAAAGAAGAAGAGTTGAAGGCTCGCATCGCACAAACGCAGACGCGCATCAATGAATTGCAAAAGCAAAAAGCTCCAAATCAGATGTTGATTCTGACATCGGAGCAACAAGCTCAATTAGAGTCTGCTCAATCAGAAGTAGTCGATGCTCGCAAAGAATTACGCCAAGTGCAATTCAGTCTGCGTGAAGAAGTCGAAGCACTTGGTCATCGTTTGATGCTCTTGAATGTGGTGGCGTGGCCGATCATCGTGGCGGTCATCGCTTTGGGATTTGGTTTGCGCCGCAACTTCTGGCGTCGAAAGGTGGCAGCATGAACGGATCAAAAATCCTTCGCATCTTGATCGCAGCAGTATTCGCAATCGTCGTGGTCGCGGTTTTGCTTCGAATGGCAGGTCCCAATGCTGTCGATCAAACTGGGATCGGAGATTCGATGGTCAATCTTTCGGATTCCGCTCAGAAGATCAACGCAGTCGAAATGCAAAATGGGACAGAGTCCATTCGAGCGGAGCGTGGAGAGAATGGATGGTCGATTTCCTCTCGCGAGGGTTTTCCCGCAAAGCCCGAAACGATTCAAGAAGTTGTCCGCGGTCTTATCTCCCTAAAAAAATCGCAGAGAATGACGGCAAAACCAGATCGGCATAGCGAACTCGCGGTCGCCTGGCCCGACGAGAAAAAAGAGTCGCGTCGCATTCTTGTATTCGCCGAAGATTCTTCACAGCCAGTCGTTGATTTGATCGTTGGCCGTGCTGTGCAAGCTCCAGCTGGTGTCTATGTTCGCAACAATGGTGACAATCAGTCGTGGCGATGCATTGGAACGCTTGGTGCGGGTGGCGACATCGGCTCTGCAAGTTCGATGTCGTCGTGGCTCTTTGGGCCAGTTGCAGATTTTTCCGCAGATGAACTTCAGCAGGTTGATTTTGATGGATTGAAGATGACACGAAAAGAGGGGCAGTGGTCAGTCGATCAACCTGCGATTGTTTTGCAGGATTCAACTGCAACAACACAAGAGGCAAATCCAAGACAAGATGCGATGAAAGGAACATTGCCATATCTTCTCTCTGGATTTCAACCCGAAGATGTGCGGCGAGAAAAACCAGAAGATCTCACAAATCCAAATCAATTGTCTGTCATCCTTCGAATTGATGCCGAGCACACAGTTGATGCACGACTCTGGAAAGAGGGCGACGCAATTTGGGTGCGACTCGCTCCAGGCGATTGCACTGGAGAGGCAAATGAAAAATTGACCAAGGCCGCAGAGCAGTGGGCAGGATGGATCTTCAAGATGCCTTCTTGGAGAACTGGCTATTTAAATCCGCTCTTTGAGCCCGCAAATGCCACATTGACACCTCCAGCGACTTCGCAGCCCGATGGTTCGGCGACATCACCGTCATCCGCAATTCCATCTTCTGCAAAATAATCTGTCAAAGATTCTGTTCTTTGGGTAGCGCTCATTTGTGCGAATGGGGATAATTCCAGTATGGAATCACCTACCCAATCCAGCAAAGTGTCTAATCATTCGGCGAGCACCAAGATTTATGAAGGCGATGGAGATCGACTCATCGAAGTTCCTGTGTCTGGACCAAAGGTAACGATTCTTCCTTCGGGCGATCCGCGAACCGCAGAAGCAAAGCGCCACATTCGCGTGATGTGGGGACAGCATCTCTTGGATGATGTTGTTGAGGGTCACTACCGCACGTTGGTTTGCGGCGTCAATGACTCGGACAATTCGCGTGGAATTCTTGGCGAGATTCTGAAGTTAGTGCCAACAAGTCAGTGGACACTTTCTTCTGCAACAAGTTATGCAAAGGTTTTTCGCACCGCAGTCAGCGTGCATGCGAAGGAAGATCGAGAGCCATACATTTTGAAATTCGACTTGGATCGAATTCTAGTGCTTGCTCTTTTGAGACCAAGTGGACGAGATCACTTCACACTTGAAGATATTTACCGTGGCTTCCGAACGATCTCTCAGATGCTCGATGGCCGCGCAGATCGCAGGCCGGTTGCATCCATTTCATTCTTGGGCGCAAAGAGCAATCGATTGCTTGATCACAATGGAATCGAACCAAGTAGTGAAGCAGTCTTGAAAGCGATGTATGACGCTGGATATCAAGGCGATTTCTATCCGCCAGTTTCGGCGTGGGATTCTCCTCGCACCGGAGTCTTCGCGCGATATCCATTCCCTGCGGGCGTTGATCGTATGCGCGAAGGGAGCAGTTAACGAATTGTCTCAGCGCTACACTCTTGATACTGTCGCATTCTTTGGCCGAACAATGGAGGAATATCTTCAGGCATTTGCTCTGAAGCCAAGCGATCTCTTGGGGAAGCGTGTTCTGGATTGCCCGAGTGGTCCCGATTCATTTGTTGCAGAAATAAATGCGCTTGGATGCGATGCAATTGGAGTCGATCTGATTTATGACAAGAGCGCAGCAGAACTTGAAGCGAAGGGGCGAGCGGATGTTTCTGACTGTTTGGAGCAGATGAAATTGAAGCCAGAGTTTTATCCTGCAATGGATTTCGAAACTTTTTCAAAGAACAAGAAACTCGCGCTTGAATCATTCATCGCGGATTACAAAAAGAATCGTAAGCGGTACATCCACGCTTCGCTGCCAAATCTTCCGTTCGCCGATCGGACATTCGATCTTGTTTTGTCTGCACATCTGCTCTTTGTCTATTCGCCTCTTGAAGAAGATGGCTATCTCAAATCTGGCAACTTGAATCTGCAGTGGCATCATCAAGCTGTCCGCGAAATTGCGCGTGTGAGTGCGCGTGAGATTCGCCTTTATCCAACAGTGGCGATGAATTCTGCTCCTCGTCGGCATCGATATATCGAGCCGATCATTGCTGATCTTTCTGCCAATGGATGGCGGGTCACTTTCGAGCCAAGTCAGTATCACCAGTTGTCGATGGAGATGAATGATTGTTTGGTTGCGCGTCGATTGAGTTGAAGTGCGGCTGATACAGCCGCGGAATCGCATAAGTGGTCAGCTGGGAACGCAAGTTGAAGTGCGACTGATACAGCCACCGATACAGCGACGGATACAGCCGCGGAATCGCATAAGTGGTCAGCCGTGGAAAGTCCTCTCGGGGCTCAGACAGTCCTCGGCGA